>NZ_DAIUJO010000193.1:0-3784 GCF_036848755.1 Sinomonas sp.
CATCGAGCGCCCGGAGCCTCTCGGCGTCCATGCGCGGCGCGAAGATGATCGCACCGTCGACGCGGCCGATGACCCGCTCGAGCTCCTCGGCGTCGGCCTCCGGGTCGTTCTCGCCGTCGACGACGAGCAGTGAGATCGACTGGCGGCGGCACGCCGCCTGGATCGCCTTGACGAGCGGCGGGTAGTACGGGTTCGCGATGTCCGGGATGAACAAGGCGATGGTTCCGGTGACGTCGGCCTTCGCCGGTGACGGGGCGTAGCCCAGCTCGGCTGCCACGGTGAGGATGCGGTCCCGGGTCTCGGCGTTGACCGAGTCCGGCCGGGTGAACGACCTCGAGACTGTCGACTTCGACACACCCGCGGCCTTCGCGATGTCGGCGATCGTGGTCATCCCCACCTCCTCGTGTGGTTGGCATCACAGCTGCCTCACCAGAATGACACCGTTTCTGCAACGCGTCAAGCCATTGCTGCAACACACTGGATCGGTCTCATCCGCGCCGCGTGCCTAGCCCGGGCCGATCGGGGTAAACGTCGAGTGCCCGAGCCGGACGAGGAGGGAGCAGGCGTGCGACGAAGAGCAATCGGAGGGCCGCGAGAACCGCTGCGGGTCGGCTTGGTCTGCGGGCAGCCGCGCGCCGAGCTCGACGGAGTTGCAGGCTATGTCGCAAGGCTCGCCCAAGAGCTGCCAGCCAGGGGCGTCCAGCCCGTCGTCCTCGCCAGCGGCGCCGATGCCGCAGGGGGTGCTGGCGTCGTCGAACGCTGGGACCTGCGGGGGACGGCCGGTGCGCGCAGGGCCTTCGGACGGCTGGGCCTGGACGCCGTGCACGTCCAGTTCGCGCCGTCCATGTACGGCTTCCGGGGCTCGATAGGCCTCCTCCCGCTGCTCCTCCCGCGGTCGCTCCCCCTCCTGACGACCTTGCACGAGTACGGTTCGTGGGAGCTTCCGATCGCCCAGTCGCGTCCGACGCGGCCGCTCTGGCCGCTGGCGGAGCAGCGCAAGATCGCGGACCGTGAGACCGGCTTCCTCGTTCCCCGCAGCCGGGCCGTCGTCGTCACCAATTCCGCGCATCTCGCGACGCTGCACGAACGGTTCCAGGGCCGGGTCACAGGGCGCCACATCCCGATCGGCGCCAACATCGAAGCGTCGAGAGACTGGAATCGGGACGAGTGCCGGCGTGACCTGCGCGCCCAGCTGGGCCTCGGGCCCGGCGCGGCGCTGTTGGCCTTCTTCGGCTTCGTCCATCCGGTCAAGGGACTCCGGTATCTCCTCGAGGCCATGGCACGGCTGCGCGGCGAGGGCGAGGACCTGCATCTCGCCGTCGTCGGGGGGTTCGAATCGCTCGCCCTCCCGGGGCGGGAGGCGCGCGACTTCCGGGCAGAACTGCAGGGACAAGTCGCCCACCTCGGCCTCGAACGGCATGTCACCTTCACCGGATTCCAGCCCTCCTCCGAGGTCTCCCGGTGGCTCGTGGCCAGCGACATCGGCGTCCTGCCCTTCACCGGCGGGGTCACCACCAAGAGCGGATCGCTGCTCACGATGGTCGACCACGGGCTTCCGGTCGTGCTCACCGCGGGCGGCGACCGCTCGATCCGAGACGGCGAGAACTGCGTGGCCGTCCCCTCGGTCCGCGACAGCGCGGCCTTGGCCGCCGGGCTTCGGCGCGCCTTGCACGACGGCGGGTTGCGCACGCGGATTGCGCGGCAGGGGAAGGCGCTCGCGGACGGGCATTCGTGGCAGGACATCGCGCGTCGGCACGCGGATCTCTATCGGGAGGTCCTCGCACGATGAGCGGCGTGCGGAGCATCCTCGTGGTGGAGGTCATGGGCGGGCTCGGTGACGTGATCCTGGCCCTACCGGCAATTCACGCCCTCGCGCTGTCCCATCCGGAGGCCACGCTCCACGTCCTCACTCTCGAACCGTGGCATGTGCTGCTCGAGCGGGACCCGCTGGTCGGCGAGGTCATTCCGCTCGCGGGCCGCGACACGGCGGAGGTGCGCCGAGCTGTCGAGGACGCGCTGGATCGGATCCGCCCCGACCTGAGCATCACGACCAGCCGGCGTCATGGGCTGCCCGGGCTTCTCGAGGCCGCAGGCGGCGTTGCCGTCACCAACCTCTGGCGCTCTCCGCCCCCGGACCAGCTCGTGGACCAGCGTTACGTCGAACTGCTGGCCCTCGACGGGGTCATTGACCCTCGGTACGCTGGCCAGCCCCCGCGCCTCGCCCTCGACCCGGACGAACTCGGGGCAGGCCGAGAGCTGCTCTCGGCTCTGGTTCCCGACGGGCGGCCGGCGGCGCTCTTGGTTCCGGATTCCGGCATGGCGGTCAAGCGTTGGCCCCCTCGGCACTGGGTTCGCCTCACGTCGAGGCTCCTGGCGGCGGCGAGGGCCCCCGTGCTCGTCGCGGAAGAGCCGGAACGCTGGCGGGAGCTGACCCAGGCGGGGGCCGTCCGGGCGCCCCGCCTGGCACTTCGGCAGCTCGCCGGGCTCTACGCGGCTGCCGGGGAAGCGGGCGGTGCCTGCGTCGGCGGCGACACGGGGCCCGTGCGCCTGGCCACCGCCGTCGGCCTGCGTGCGGTGGGGCTGTACGGCCCCACCGTTGCCGCACGCTACGGCCTGCACCCGCGGCATGGGGTCAACCTCCAAGGACTCCCCGAATGCCCCGTGCGGCAGCCGGCCAACTTCACCGAGCAAGTGTGCTGGTGGGACGCGCAGTGCCCGTTGACCGAGGGGAACGGGCCGGCCTGTATGAGCCACATCAGTCCCGAGGAGGTCGCCGCAGCTCTGGGCATCGGATAGCGCATGTTCGCATGATGGTGATAATTGCCACGATGTGGAAGTTGTGCCACTATCGATCTATGACCCACGCCACCCCCGATGAGCGGCCTGCCTCCACCGAGGCCCACCTCGATGACGGACGGCCTGCCAAGACTGACATGGTCGGCAAGGCCCTGAGCCTTCTCGTCATGCTCGGGGACGCTCCCGGGGCGACGACGGCGGCGGATCTCTCGCGTCGGGCCGAGCTGCCGTTCAGCACCGCGTATCGGCTGCTTCAGTCGCTCCAGCGCGCCGGGTTCGTGGACTTCGAGCCGGAGGGCAAGAAGTACAGCCTCGGACTCCGGGTCTTCCAGCTCGGCCTGTATGTCGCGAACAGCCTCGGGTTCGCAGGGACGGCGACCCCGGTCCTCTCGCGCCTCACCGAGAAGACCCAGGAGGCGAGCATCCTGGCCGTCCAGGACGAGGACCGCTTCCTGACCGTTGCCAAGGTGGAAGGTCCCCGCACCTTCCGCGTCACGAGCGACCCCGGCTACCGCGGCCACCTCCACTGTTCCGCGGTCGGCAAGGCGCTCGTCGCCTTCGCCCCGGAGGAGGAGCGCGAGCGGCTCGTCCGGTCGATAGAGCTCGTGCCCGTCGCGCCCAAGGCCATCACCGACCGCGACGAGTTCAGCGCCGAGATGGCCCGCGTCCGAGCCCAGGGCTATTCGCTCATGGACGAGGAGAACGAGGTCGGGATGCGCGCCATCGCCGTTCCCGTGCTGGTCGAGCCCGCGCCCGGCGCGCCGCCTGCGGCCATCGCCGCCATCGCCTGCTCCGCCCCCACTGTCCGCATGACGGTCGATGAACTCGTCGACCAGCTTCCAGCCCTCCGCGAAGCCGCCGACGAGCTCGCGGCCCGCCTGCCCCGCCACTAACCCAGAACCCCCGAAAGGACTCCGCGTGAGCCTGCCCACCGAGTCGTACCTGATCGGCCTGATCGGCGACGGCGTCGTCCCCTCCCTGACCCCTC
>NZ_DAIUJO010000194.1:0-3721 GCF_036848755.1 Sinomonas sp.
GGTCCGCCTTATGCGGGAACCGGGACAGGGCTTGCATTCCACCAATCGGCGCGAAGCCGGGAATAGCCTATCTCAGTCATGGCCGGTCAAGTGAACTAGATCAGGTCCCGCGACCGATTCCCGCATCCCGTCGTAGCCGCGAGCCAATGGCTGGGTCTGCTCCGCAGGCCGCATTCTCGTCGACCACCCGCCGTGGGAACGCCGCGAGAATCCTTGAGCGGTGGCGTTTTCAGCGCACGACCTCGATCCCGTGCCTGCTCAACCTCTAAGACGAGCAAGAGCTCGAGCCAAGAAGGTCGTCCCGAGCGGACCGCCCTCGGTAGGCCGGTGAAGGGATCGTGGCCTGTTGCGCCGGTTGTCTCCCGTTTGGCTGGGTCCCGGGCATGTCCCGGGCCGTCCTCGCTGCTGTACGTGCTCAGGCTTGGAAGCCGTGGCTGCGGTAGATCTGGCGGCCTTCCTCCGCGTTGAGGAAGGCCTCGAGGGCGGCTGCGGCGCCCGGGTGGGGCGCGTGGTGCACGACCGCGGCCGCGTACCGTCCGCGCTGGCGGTTCAGGGGATCGAGCGGCAGTGCCTGGACCGGCTGGTGGGAGCGCGCGGCGTGTATGGCCTCGGTCTCCCAGACGATTGCGGCGTCGACCAGCCCCTGGGCGAGCCAGGAGGGGCTCTGGCGGTGGTGGATGCTGGTCAGCAGCGTCTCCCCGGCCTCCCTCTTGTGGCCTTGGATCCTCTGCCGCAGCGCGCTCCCGCCCTCGTCCTCGAGCGCGGCGAGGGCGAGGCGCCCGATGCCTTCGGTGCGCGGGTCGGGCAGGGCCAGCCGGACTCCGGGACGCCCTAGGTCTGCCAGGCTCTCGATGCCCATCGGGTTCCCGGGCGCGACGAGGAGCGTCAGGCAGTTGCTGGCATAGACCGTCGCCTCGCCGACGAGGCCTTCGTCCTTCAGCGCAGCCAGAGCGGCGGGGCTGGAGGCGATCAGGTCCGGGGTGAACCGCAGCTCGAGGGCCCCGACCCTGAGGGCGCCGCTGCGCAGCTGGCGGACGATGATCCCCGGCGGCAGGGTCTCGTAGAACACCGGCCCGGACCCGGTCGCGCCGGAGAACGCGGCGAAGAGCTCAGGCAGGACCATGAACTGGTTCCCCGCGAACAGTGCCCTCAGGCCGGCCCCAAGGACGTCGCCGCAGAGGTCCAGGGACTGGTCGAACGGCTCCGCTGAGAACTCGGCGGGCTCAGGGGCGGACATACGCCCACCCCTGGCGCTGGCGCAGCACGAGCTGGGCGATTCCGGAGGGGACCGTGTGCACGCCCTCGGCCAGGTCCTGCGCCCTGATCCCTTCGCGGTCCATCGTGTTCTGGCAGGCTGCGACGCCCACGCCCCGGCCCAGCAGCGCCTGCAGGGACTCGGCCGAGCCGGCGCCGCGCACGACTGCGGCGATGGCCGGGCCGTGGACCACGAGTTCGACGGGGGAGCCGTCGTCGAGCGCGTCCAGGAGGTTCCCCACGTTCCGCAGCGCTCGCTCGTGTGCGCCGGCGTCGGCGTCGTCCAGGTGCACGACCGTGCCCTGGCTGCCGCCGCCTGCGCCCTTGCCTTCTTCCGGTGCCATTTCCTCGTCTCCTTCCGCACAGGCCCAAAAGGGGTTCCCCGGCTCGCCCACGCGCCTCGGGGTGGAGGGGCCCAGCTTGATGGCCTATACCCCTTCCCGTATCTTGTTACACATTCGGCAGGGCAGTCAGGAGGTCCCTTTGGCGGCTTGGGGTTCGATCGGTTCGGCTTCTCCTTGGGGCGTGCTCGTTCCTGTGGCCGTAGCCCTCGCGGTGCTTCTGGCCGCGGCGTTGGTCCGGGCCTGGTGCCGGCGCGCGGTGGCCGCGGCCTTGGCGCGGTGCCGGCGCGGGGCCAGGAGCGAGGCCCGCCAGGTGCTCGACGAGCGCTACGCCCGCGGCGAGCTGGGCACCGAGGACTACCTCGAGAGGGTGCGGACACTGGGCGAGTGGATGTGAGCACGCCCGGGGCGATGGGCCGACCTAGCGGGGGAAGAGCGGGCGGCAGGTAGAGCACGAGGGTCCGGCGCCTGGGCGGGTGAGGGCATCGCGTTCGATGCCGAGCCGGCGGTGCAGGGCTGCCGCGGAGACCGCGAGGGCAAGTGCCCCCAGCCCGGGCTGGACGGCCCACTGGATCGCGGCCTGGGGCAGGCCCGCGAAGAGCTGTACGAGCAGGGTGCCGGGAGCGCTCGTCGTGGCCAAGGAGAGCCCGAGCGTCGCGAGCAGGGGCCAGCGGATGTCGCACACGGTGGGCTGGGCGCCGGCCGGGGCGCCGACGTAGCTCCCTGCGAGGATCCCGACGGCCGCGGAGCCGACGGCGAGGATTGAGACGGCCATGGCCGCCCACGCCGGTCCGGCGTCGAGGGGCGCGGAGGTCGAGGCCAGCAGGAGTGCGACCGCCGCGGCCGTCGCTCCCGCGGCGGCCCACCGCCTAGGCGCCCAGCCGAGCAGCACGCGAAGACGCCCAGGGCGCCGCCCTTGCAGGGACAGGGGCAGGAGGGCCGTCACCGCCTGGCCCCGCCCGGGTCCGGTCGCCTTGGCGCTCATCCGGCCGAGCCCAGGGAGAGGGCCTCGTGTGCGCCGCGGGCGGCGAGATGGCGTTCGGCGTCCAGGGCGGCGGCGGCGCCGGTGCCCGCGGCGGTGATCGCCTGGCGGTAGCGGTGGTCGACCGCGTCGCCGCAGGCGAAGACCCCTTCGACGCTGGTGGCGGTGGTGGGGTGGTCGACGACGATGTAGCCCTCGGCGTCGAGCTCGACCTGCCCGGCGACGAGTCCGGTGCGGGGGGTGTGGCCGATGGCCACGAAGATCCCGCTGGCCTCGACGTGCCGCCGTTTCCCGGTGACGGTGTCCTCGAGCGTGGCACCGGAGACCTTCTCGGGGCCGTGGATGGCTGTGATCCGGGTGTTGTACTCGAAGCGGATCTTCGGGTTCTCGGCCGCCCGCTGGGCCATGATGCGCGAGGCGCGCAGGGCGTCACGGCGCACCATCACGGTGACGGTGCGGGCGAAGCGGGCCAGGAAGGTGGCTTCCTCCATGGCGGAGTCCCCGCCTCCCACGACGAGGACGTCCTGGTCGCGGAAGAAGAACCCGTCGCAGGTGGCGCACCAGGAGACCCCGTGCCCGCTGAGCCGCTTCTCCTCGGGCAGGCCGAGCTCCCTGTACGCGGAGCCCGTGGCCAGGATGACGGCGGCGGCCTCGTGGGCCTGCCCCGAGCCGGAGGTGACCCGCTTCGTCTCCGAGGACAGGTCCACGGCCACGGCGTCGTCGAAGACGATGCGGGCGCCGAAGCGCTCGGCCTGGGCCTGCAGGCCGTCCATGAGCTCGGGCCCCTGGATCCCGGCGGGGAAGCCGGGGAAGTTCTCGACCTCGGTGGTGTTCATCAGGGCCCCGCCTGCCGTGACCGCCCCGGCCAGGACGAGGGGCTCCATGCCGGCCCGCGCGGCGTAGACGGCCGCGGTGTACCCGGCGGGGCCGGAGCCGATGATGACCAGCTGCTCGCCCATGCGCCCTCCTCCGTTCCGGGCCGGGCTCAGGAGGCCCGCGCCTTGATGCGGGCCCGGACCTCGTCCATGTCCAAGCCCTCGACGGCGCCGATCAGCTTCTCCAGGCCTGTGGGGTCGAGGGCCCCCGGCTGGGAGAAGACGAGGATCCCGTCGCGGAAGGCCATCAGGGTCGGGATCGAGGTGAT
>NZ_DAIUJO010000195.1:0-3673 GCF_036848755.1 Sinomonas sp.
GTCCGCCCACCTGATTCCCACCAGAATATTGTCGCACAATATAGTCTTTATTGCAAGACAATATTCGACGATCGGCTGTGCCGGGCGTGCTGGCGGTCATGTCCGGAGAGAGGCATCGAGCTGGCTTACGTGCTCGCGGGTTGCCTTGCGCAGTTGCTGGCCTTACCCACCGTGAGACACGAAGCTCAACCCCGACTCATCGCTGGCATCTGGAGACACTGCCCTGGACACGTCCCACCGGCGCCGAGCTCCTAGTAGGCATCCCGGCCGGGGGACGTGATGGCCCGGGTAAGTGAAGGGGCAGGGCTGTCGCTGGTGCGCCGCCGGGCCGGCCGGGGTCCTTCGGACATTCCGAGCGGCACCGCCGGCGTCGTTCAGCCCGGCCCGTTGAGACGCCTCGCATCCTGAGGGTTGTGAGACGACATGAAAGTCTCGGGAGGTGACGCAGAAGCGGGAGAGGCGGGGGACTTCCACGTGCCGCGCTCCGTTCTGGCTCAGGGGTCTTGGGCTGGTAGAGCTGCGGTACGTCTTCGGGCTCCGGGTCGTCGTGGCCGATGTGGGCAGGGGCGCCCGGCCTCACGCTGGCAGGCCTGCCCAGGGCTTGTCACGCGAGCTTCTGCAGCCTTCAGGGTCTCGGGGGCGCCCATGGGAGTTGTTCGGGAGCAGAAAGGTTCTAGGTGGGCACTATGGGTCTAGCCTTGTTCCCATGAGCGATGCGCCAGCCGTCTCCAGTGGCGCTTGGTCACTGACGGACGTGATCGCCCGGCTGCGGCGGACTCTGCGGTCCGGCGTGCGGGAGGACGTGCCGTGGGAGTCCCTGCCGATGGCGCAGGTCGAGCTGCTCCAGCGCTTGGCCGAGGAGCCGGGGCTGGGGGTCAGCGAGCTGGCCGCGCGCCAGCACCTGGCCCGGAACACGGTCAGCAGCCTCGTCCAGATCATGGCTGCCGCCGGCCTGCTCCAGCGCTGCCCCGACGGGAGCGACCGCAGGGCGGTCCTGCTGCTCCTGACCGATCGCGGCCGCGAGCGGCTCGTGGCCTGGCAGGAGGCCAACGAGCGCCGTCTCCGCCGCGCCCTTGAGACCCTGCCCGTCCAGGACCGGGAGGCGATCAGGTGCGCGCTGCCCGCTCTGCGCTCCCTGGCAGGGCAGCTGGAGGCGGATGCGGGTGCGGGCGCGCCGGGAGGCCGCCGGTGAGCGGGCAGGGCCCTCGGTCCGGGGGCAGGTACTGGGCAGTCCTGGCCCTGGACCTCGCCGCGGTGACGTTCCTGCTGGTCCTGGGCTTCGCGGCGCCGGGGGGCGGCTGGTGGTTCGTCCTGGCCGCGCTCTGGTCGATCGTGGGCATCCGGCGGGCGGTGGTCGAGGTCCCCAGGCAGGCTCCCGGGGAGCTCGGGCCCGCTGAGGGGGAGTGGGAGGACCTCGCGTTCGAGGCGGCTCCCGGCCGCGGGCTGCGGGAGGACGGGCGGTCGTCCTGGGGGGCGAAGGCCTTCGCCGCTGCGGGTGCAGGGTCGCTGGTCGTGCTGGGGGTCCTGCTGGCGGGCGCCTTCGAGCCCGTCTCCGCCTCCTTCGGCCCCGTCCGGATCGTGGTGTACTCCGGGCTGGTGGTCCTGGCGGCCGTCACGGGGATCCTGTCCGTGGCGTTCTCGGCGGCGGGGGCCACCGATGTCGGTCTCCCCTCGGTCAGGGCTGCCCTGCGCCTGTGCGCCGGGTTGGGGTGCGCGCTGCTCGCGGGCCTCGCCCTGCTCGTCGGCGATTCCCTCTTCGGGCGTCCGGAGGGGATCCTCGCTGCTCTGACGGGCGCCGCAGGGCTCATCGTGCTGCTGCGCTCTGGGCGGTTGGGGCACTGACCCTGCGACGCGATCAGGGCTGCTGTCCGCTCAGGCGACATCGCGCAGGCGGGTCCGTTCGAGGAAGTGGACGACGGCGAGGGCGCCGGCGGTGGCGACCATTGCGGGGATGAGCAGCTCGGGGCCCTGTCCTGTGAATTCGGTGACCAGGACCAGGCCTGTCATGGGGGCGCGCATCGTGCTGGCCAGGAAGGCCGCGGCCCCGACGAAGGCGAAGGCCGCGACCGAGGTTCCGGGCGCGAGGGCGTCCACCGCGCTGCCGAGCGCGATCCCGAGCATGGCCCCGATGGCCACCGAGGGCGTGAGCGTCCCGCCCGCGGCGCCGGCCTTGATGGTCGCCAGGGTCGTGGCGCCCTTGGCCAGGAGCAGGAGGGCGACCAGGGCAAGCGGTGCGGTGGCCGAGAATGCGGTCTGCGCCGCGGCCCTGCCGTTGCCCAGGACCTCGGGCAGGACCAGGGAGACGGCCCCGACGCCGGCGAAGAGCAGGGGCATGGCCCACAGGATGGCGGCCCCGCGGGGCCGGGTCGAGGCCCCGGCCCGGGCCAGGCGGACGAATCCGGCGGCGGCCGCTCCGATGACGGGGCCTGCCGGCAGGGCCCATGCCATGAGCTCGGGGGTGAGCTCGACGTGGGGCAGCGCGTACATCGGGGTGATGGGGACGACGGCGCGGGCGACGAACGCGGCGATCGCCGCGGCGGCGAAGGCCGGGAGCACGGTGGCGAAGCTGACCTCTGCCAGCAGCACCTCGACGACGAACAGGGCGCCTCCGAAGGGGACGTCGTAGACCGCGGCCAGGCCCGCCCCGGCACCGCAGGCGACGAGGATGCGCGACTCCGCCTCGCCCGTGCGGGCGGCCCGCGCGACCCTGTCCGCCAACAGCGCCCCCAGCTCCCGGGGAGCCGCCTCGCGGCCGATCGAGGCCCCGAGGCCGACGATGCAGACCTGCAGGGCGGTGTTGGCGAGCGTGGTCGCCAACGGCATCCTCGCGCCCCCGGCGGCCTGCTCGACCGAGACCACCCGGGCCCCCCAGCGGCGCAGGGCCCACCACCCGGCCGCGCCGAGCGCCCCCGCCGCGGCGAGGGAGGCGAACCGGCGCCAGGGCGCGGCCCTCGTGACCCCTTCCAGGAGGGTCCCGCCCGAATACCCGAAGGCGAGGTGCTCGAGCAGCTGCAGGGCCAGGTCCACGACGATCCCCACGACGCCCGCGCCCAGCCCCACCGCCAGCGTCGCCCCCGCGACCCGCAGCACCCGCACGGCCTTCCGGCGCGCCTCGGCCCGGGCGCCCGCGCGCCTTCGCCCGCCGCCGAGGCGGATCCGCACGCCCTCCGGCCCGGGCGCCCGCCGGTCCGGACCCCCGCCGACTTGTTCTGGCATGGAACAACTCTATGCAGAAATACGGGGTTCCGAGGGGACAAGCCCGTCGACGACGCGTTCGCCTGGGCATATGCCTCGCGGGCTGCTTCGAGGCGACGCGGAGGCCCGTAGTGGTCCGGGAGCCTGCTCAGTAGGGCGGCGGCAGAGAGGCCCGGCTGCATGGTGGTTGATCCGCTCGCGCAGCCCGTGGGGGACGCTGATCGTGGTAGCCGTCCCGGGACAAGTGGGCTCCCGAGGGTGCAGGACCGGCAGCAGGTGGGTATGCGTTCCGGGACGCCCGTCCTCCGCCCCCGCCTGGATGCGGGGGCCGAGACGGTCGGGGATGGGTCGCCGGGGCTGTGGCCGGGCCGGCCCCCTGAGGGGCCCCCCAGCCTGGTCGGTTAGCCTCGGTCGGGTGGGTGCTGTCGAGTCGTTGCCTTCGGCCCGTGCCGGCGTTGCCCGGCTGGGCTATGTTCCG
>NZ_DAIUJO010000196.1:0-3591 GCF_036848755.1 Sinomonas sp.
CGAGGTCGAGATGAGCGATCAGCGTCTGGCGACCCCATACCAGCCAGCCGAAGGCGTCGAAGCTGGGGCGCGTTCCCGCCCACACGACCAGGAACACCGACACCGCGAGCAGGAGCGCCACCCCCGCCACCGTGGGGCGGTTCGCGCGTGCGTAGCCGCGCAGCGTCCTCAGGACCGGCGGATGATTTCGCTCCGGCCGCGGTGCGCCCGGAGCGGAGGGGGCTTCCAGCGTGCTAGCCACGGGAGGGGCAGCACGGTAGCAGGAGGCCTCTGAGGGTCCCTGCGATTGCTCCCCTGGGGCGTTAGCTCCCCGAGCCGCGTCCGCTGCCGGGAGGATGCCCCCGGCAGGAATCGAACCTGCATCCCGCGCTTAGGAGGCGCGTGCTCTATCCATTGAGCTACGAGGGCGTGGGCGGCAGGCTACCCGCCGTCCGTCCCGGCCCCACGCGGGCGGCGGACGCGACCCCTTCCCCTCAGCGGCTGGCCGGCCACGGGGTCCGGGGCGTTCGTAGCCGCCGGCTTGTCCGCAAGCTTCGTTTGCTCACGGTTAACCCTTGGTGACAGCGCTGCAGCGGTCTGATATCCCGCAGGCAGTGAATCTCGCCGCCGGGTCCAGAGAGGGGTTTGGGTTGCCGCGCGGAACCTCTACCGACGCATGAGCATCGGCGCGTCAGAGCTGGTCTTCGAGGATGCCGCGGGGCTCGACGCCTCCGGTGAGCCGCGGGAGGTCACAGCCCGCTCTCCCTCCCAGCTCTTCTGGCGCCGGTTCCGAGCCGACCGGGTGGCGATCGTCTCGCTGGTCTTCATCGTGGTGCTGATCCTGGTGGCGGTGCTGGCCCATCCCATTGTCAGCCTGCTCGGCGTCAGCGGACCCGACCAGCAGAACCTCAGCGCCCTTGATGCCTTCGGGCAGCCCTCGGGGCCGAGCGGCGCCCACCCGTTCGGGGTCGACGAGCTCGGCCGGGACATCCTGGCGCGGGTCATCTACGGCGCGCAGGTGTCCCTTGAGGTGGCGTTCATCTCCACCGGCGTGGCGGTGCTGATCGGCGTGATCGTCGGCACGGTGGCCGGCTACTTCCGCGGCTGGATCGACTCGCTGCTGGCGCGGGCGATGGACGTGGTGCTGGCCTTCCCGATCCTGCTGCTGGCCATCGGGCTGGCCTCGGCCTGCTCGCTGGGGCGCGGCTGCCTCGGGGGGCTCATCACCCCCGGGCGCGTGACGCTGATCGTCGTCATCGCCCTCTCCTCCTGGCCGTACATCGGGCGCATCGTGCGCGGCCAGGTCCTCTCCCTGCGGGAGAAGGAGTTCATCGAGGCGGCGCGGTCTCTCGGCGCCTCCGACCTGCGCATCATGAGGCGGGAGATAGTGCCCAACCAAGTGGCGCCCATCATCGTCTACACGTCGCTGATCCTGCCCACCAACATCCTCTATGAGGCGGCGCTGTCGTTCCTCGGGGTGGGTGTCCAGCCGCCGACGGCGAGCTGGGGGCAGATGATCGCCTCGGCCACCGGGATCTTCGACACCGCCTGGTGGTACATGCTGTTCCCGGGGCTCGCCCTGGTGCTCACCGTCCTGGCCTTCAACCTCGTCGGTGACGGTCTCCAGGACGCCCTGAATCCCAGGACCGGACGCTGATGAGGCGTCCGTTCCACGTCATGTCGCACGAAGTCAAAAAGGAGGAGGACAGCTACATGCGTCCGTTTCGTTTGACGCTCGGCTCGCTGGCGGTGATCGCCTCGGCGTTCACCATCGCCGCCTGCGGGTCCAGCAGCAGCAAGAGCAGCGGGAGCTCGAGCTCCGGCTCCAGCTCCAGCTCCAGCTCCGGCTCCGGCTCCGGATCCGGATCCTCAGGCTCCGGCCTGTCACTCAGCGGCCTGGCCAACACAAAGCCGCAGTCCGGTCAGAAGATGGGCGGGACGCTGAACGTGATCTCCAACGAGGGCTGGGAGCACCTGGACCCTGGTGCCTCGTACTTCCAGATCGACTACCTCGTCGTCTACGCGACGCAGACGCCGCTCTACACGTTCACCCCGACCAGCGACAAGCCGGTCCCCCTGCTGGCCTCGGGTCCGCCCCAGATCAGTGACGGGGGCAAGACGCTCACCGTCAAGATCAAGTCGGGCTTCAAGTTCAGCCCTCCGCTGAACCGTGCGGTGACCTCCAAGGACGTGGCCTACGCGTTCCAGCGCATGTTCAACCCGAAGGTCCAGAACGGGTACGCCAGCGGCTACTTCCCCATCGTCGGCTCCGCCACCTCCAACGGCAAGCCGATCTCCGGGATCAGCACGCCGGACGCGACCACGATCGTGTTCCATCTGACCAAGCCGTTCGCAGCCACGATGGCCGAGGCCCTCACGCTGCCGGGCACCGCACCGGTGCCGCCTGAGCTGGGTGCCAAGGACGACTCGTCCAGCCCGTCGAAGTACGACAGCGACCCGACGACGCAGGCGTTCACCGGGCCGTACATGATCAAGAGCTACAGCGCGGGGCGCAGCATCACGCTGGTGCGCAACCCCAACTGGAGCCGCTCGGTCGACGGCGTTCGCCCCGCGTACGCCGACCAGATCGTGTGGAACGCGGGAGTCGATCCCAACGTCGCCGCGCGCCAGACGCTGGCCAGCACCAACCTCCTGATGGCTGATGGGCCTCCCGCCCCGGTCCTCAAGACGGCCTACCTGACCAAGAAGACCCAGCTGTCGATCGCGCCCCTGGGCGCCTACTACGCGGCGTTGAACACCACGGTGCCGCCGTTCAACAACATCAACCTCCGCAAGGCGGCGATCGCGGCGTCCAACCGGGCCGCGTACCTGCTCGCCCGCGGCGGCAAGCTCGTCGGCCAGGTGGCCACGCACTTCATCTATCCCGAGGTGCCGGGCTTCCAGCAGGCGGGCGGCTACAAGGGCTTCGGTGAGGACTTCGTCTCCAGCCCCACCGGCAACATGACGGTGGCCAAGAAGTACATGAAGCTCGCCGGCTACCCGAGCGGCAAGTACACCGGCAGCGCGACGGTCACGATCGTCGGCTCCAACTCCGACCCGGGTCCGCAGGAGATGCAGATCGTCCAGAACGGCCTCGCCGCGCTGGGCTTCAAGACCACCATCAAGGCTGTGCCGCAGCAGACGATGTACTCCAAGTTCTGCGGCTACGTCAAGGCGCACGTCAACGTGTGCCCGACGGCGGGTTGGATCGAGGACTTCCCGGACCCGTACGCTGCGCTGTTCGTGCCGTTCGACGGGAACGCGATCGTCCCGATCAACAACAGCAACTGGTCGGTCCTCAACGACCCCAAGGTCAACTCGCTGATCGACAAGGCGTCGGCCATCACCGACCTGACCGCGCGCTACCAGGCGTTCGCGCAGGCCGACAAGGCGATCGTCGACGACGCCGCGGCGATCCCCGAGATCTGGGCGGACAACGCCCTGGTCGAGGGATCCAAGGTGAAGGGCGTGCTCGATCCCTGGAACGACGACTGGAACCTGAGCTTCAGCTCGCCGAGCTGAGGTGACGGGAACCTGAACTGCTGAGGGGAGGGGCCTCGCGAGCGCGACGCCCCTCCCCAGAGGCTCCCCCTCCCCCGAGGCTCCCCCTCC
>NZ_DAIUJO010000197.1:0-3551 GCF_036848755.1 Sinomonas sp.
TGGTCAGGACCGTCCACGGCCGCGGCTACCAGCTCGGTGACCTCGCCTGAGAGCCGGACCCGGGGCCCCCGCAACCCAGACGCGGCCGCCGAGGAATACCTCGAGCTCGTCCTGAAGCGCGCAGAGGCCGAACAGGGTCGCTCCGGGCTGGGCGTCCACGAGCAGGTCGGGAGGGCGCCGGCAGGAGCGGAACCGAACCTCCCCCCGGGCCCGGGTCCCGGAGACGCCGCACCAGGACTCGGCAGGTCTTCGCCGACGTCCTCACGCGAACGGCCAACCCGCCCATCCGGGCCCGCGGACCTCCTGTGCCTGCCTGGGACACACCCGAAGAAATGGGAGCTGCTACTGCCCTGCACACACCCAGACGGGTGTTTCCTGCATTCCTCATCCTGGGCGTGGCCAGCGGCCGCGCCCGCCATGGCCGCCCCCGCACCCACAGTGAACATCGTCACCGACGGGATACCACCGACCTGCTGGCCTGCGCCCTGTTCCTCGGGGTGGCGGTCGTGCTGTGGATGCTGCCCCTTGATGCTGGCCCTGTTCGCGCTCGTGGGGAGAACGGAACGGCCGCCCGCGGCCTCACCTCCCTCGCCGGAGCGGGCGGCCAGCGGGGTCCCCGGCCGCGGACCGGTCAGGAGCCGGCGCCGTGTCCGCGTTCCCGGCGCCCCTTGCGGACCCGCCAGACGGCCACGGCGACGATGGCCAGCACGACTACGGCGGCGGTGATGTCCCGTCCGGCTGCCTTGGCCACGGTCTGGTAGGAGGCCCCGGCAAGGTATCCCAGGAGCACGAACCCGGTGCCCCAGGCGATCCCGCCCAGGGCGTTGAAGGCCAGGAACTTCGGGTATCGCATCTGCGAGGACCCGGCCAGGGCGGGCATGACGGCGCGGAAGAACGCCACGAACCGGCCCAGGAACACCGCCCAGCCGCCGCGGCGGCGCAGGAAGCCCTGGGCGTCGTCGAGCCGTCTGCGGTGCTTCTGCAGGGGTCTGGACTCCAGCAGGCGGGGGCCGAGGTGCTTGCCGACCTCGTACCCGACCGTGTCGCCGACGATCGCGGCGAAGACCACGAGCGGGGCCATCAGCCACACTGAGGCCTTGCCCTGGGAGGCGACCACCCCGCCGAGCACGGCGGCGGTCTCCCCGGGGATGACGAACCCGACGAAGAGGGCGTCCTCGGCGAAGACGAACGCGAACACCAGCAGGTAGGCCAGCAGCGGGGGCATCCCCAGGATCACATCGACAACCGCACCCACACCCCTCTCCTTCCTCCCACCATGTTGCCGATACCCCGCTTCCTGCGCATCAGCACAAGGAGGCCTCTGGACGGCGGCCGGGATCAGGCACCGGGTCCGCCCCGCTGACGGGAGCCGGCGGGGAGCGGGCCCCCGGCGTCGCCGAGCTCACGGCCCAGCTCGGCGGCCCCCATGGTGCGCCCGAACCGTCCGGACCCGGTGGCGTCCGCGAGGTGCGCGAACGCGACCGGGGTGGCCACGGCGATGCCGGTGCCGATCAGGACCGCGGCGAGGTAGACGCCGACCGCGGCCACGGCCTGCGCGGAGAGGGAGGCGAGGGCGCCTGCGAGGACCCCCGCGGCGATCAGCAGGAGCCCGCCGGCCATCGCGGGCCGGTCACGCAGGCGGCCCGCGTCGCGGGCGCGTCCGATGCGAGGCTGGATCAGCGCCGAGGCGAGGGCGAGCAGAGTCACGGCCCCGACGCTGGCCAGCGTTCCGAGCCCTGCACCGGCGGCGACGGCGGGAAGGAAGCCCACCGCCGCGCCGAGGGCCCCGGCGGCGGCGGCGAACCCGAGCAGCCCGGCGACGATCACCGGCTTGGGCCCGATCCGGTCCGAGAGCGACCCGAAGAGGGGCTTGAGGAAGACCTCGGCGATGTCGTACAGCGCCAGGAACGCGCCCAGGGCCAGCAGTCCCGCCCCCAGGCCGCCGTGCCCGGCCCCCGAGGGCCCGCCATCCGTCGGTGTCCACCACTCCTCGGGCGGTTCTTAGAGCGTCTTAGACGCCTGAGGGCAGCATGGGCCCATAGCCTTCCCCGCGGGTGAGGGCCGGAGAGTTGCAGGGAGTTCAGGATCGCGAACCTGATGCCCCTGGTCCGCACCCCAGGGAAGACCTCGTTCTTCACCGCGGCGACGATGCTCGCCAACGCCCATACCCCGCTCCTGCACTCCATCGTGAAGGAGATCGTGCACCGGGCCCGCCCCGACGCATCGCGTGGCGCTGCTGGCCGAGGCGTCCCCAAGCTTCCCCAGCGGGCACGTGATGCGCCCGGCCGTCGCCTACGGGGTCATCGCCTACCTGCTCTTCAAGGCCTTCGCCTCCACGGCCGCGAAGGCGCCCACGGCGGCAGGCTGGCTCCTGGCCGTGCTGCTGGTGGCGATGAGCCGGGTCTACCTCGGGGCCCACTGGGCCACCGACGTCTGGGGGCAGCATGCTGCTCGGGGGCGCCGCACTGGCCGCCGTGGTCGGAGCCCCCGAGACCGCCCCCGCTTCCCCGCCCTCGGATCGCCTTCGCCGTGGCCACCGCACCCCTGCTGCTCCACCCCCAGGCCCCCTAGCCCCACCCGTCCAACCCGGAACCAGCGCACAGCCCCGGACCGGACCGAGCCACCCCGCCACCGGCTCCGGGATGAGGCGCCGGCCCTGGCGCCCGGTCTCAGCGGCTGATTCCCTGGTCCCTGTCCCTGCCGGGCGGCTTCCTGGTGACGCGGGCCTCCGCGGGGGCAGTCCGGGCTCCCGGGGTCGGCGCGGTCGGGAACGACTGGGCGACGAGGCGCCGGATTCCCTCCAGCTCGCCCTCCGGACCACCCGGGGGCGCCTCCCGGCGTAGGCCGCCGGAGGGCACTCGCTGGGCGGAGCGGTGCTGCTCCTTCAGCGCGTGCAGGTCCCCGCGCACGGCGGTGAGCTTCTCCACGGCGGCGGCCCGGATGCGCTCGGCGTCGCGGAGCCTTCCGGAGGCCTTGTGCATGTCGTGGACGGCGCGCATGGTGTTGCGCAGCTGGGCCAGCAGCAGTGCGTGCCCTGCTGCCGTGGAGGGCCCGACCGCGGTCTGCATGAGCAGCATGCTGGCGCCTTTCGCGCTCGGCAGGGGCGCGTGCCCGGCACGTGGTGGGAAGCGGTTCAGCTGGGCGGTGCGGGACAGGGCCTTGGCGGTCTCGGCCAGTGGCCCCGGCACCGGTTCGGTGCGCAGGCTCCAGGCCGCGAACGCCCCGGACGTCTCGCGGGCGAACTGCGCCCACAGCGCATGGTCGGTCAGCGGGATCGTCTTCATCCGCTCGAACAGTTCCCCGACCTCGGCGGTGGCCTTCTCCCACTCGGATGCGGTGGGCACCCTGGCCTCCCGGCCCTGGGTCGTCGGCCGTTTCCCGGCGGCGGCGGCCTGCCATTCGGCCGTCGCGGCCGCGACGGCTTCTGGAGTAGTGGTCCAGCCCTTGCGCAGCTGCGGGAGGGCCAGGTCGCGGGCGATCCTTCCCCCGCCGAACCACACGGGCCGCTCGGCCCTGCTCTCCGGCTTCAAAGCGACCGAGTACCCGGTCAC
>NZ_DAIUJO010000198.1:0-2186 GCF_036848755.1 Sinomonas sp.
ACCCCGAGAGCAGCAGCACGCCGCCAACCGCCGCGACCGCCCATCTCCTCGCCATGGGCCGAGCGTACAGTGCACCGGCACGTGCAGCGCGTAAGCCGGCACAGTGAAGAGACAGAGAGAACGCAGCGCAAAGAGAGTGCAGCGCAAAGAGAGTCCAGCGCAAGAAGAGCAGCGCAGAAACAAAAAGAAGGGGACATTCCTCACTTGACGCGCCCACATCCGAGTACTCGCCCAGCGAGTGCGGCCGAGTTGGGCAGTGTGCGGGTGGTCATCCGAGTGGCTTCTGCGTACCGGCCAAGGGTTGCCCCTCAGAACCGCCCCGAAAGCTCGGGTACCGGCTACTGGTGACCTCCTCGTCCCGCGCGACTGTACTGATTCATGTGAGGGGCCGGTGAACAGGACCGGCACCGTTGGGAGCCAGGAGCAGGTCATGTCACTGGGCGCAGAGCAGAACATCTCACGCTCCATCCCGTCGTGGCGGGGCTCGGGGCTCCTCAGGGCACTTGGTCTCGGATCATCCGCCCAGATCGCTCGCTCGGCGCGCGCCCAGGCATGGCCCAAGCGATACGCGCTCTACCTCCGGGTTGCGGACACCTCGATCGTGTTCGCATCCGTCGCCGCCGGGCTGCTGTTCGGCGGCGCCGGTCCCCATACTGCTGTCGCCCTCGTCCTGATCGCCGGCGTGTGGCCCGTCGCCTTGGGCATCTACGGAAGCCGCGAGGCGTCGGTCTTCGGAATCGGCGCGGAGGAGTATCGGAGGGTCGTCGCGGCGTCCGTCCAGCTCTTCGCCGTCATGGCCATCACGGCCCTCCTCGTCTCCGACTGGCTCCCCGCCCGGGTCTTCGCCCTCGTCTTCGGGAGCGGCCTCCTCGGCCTGCTCACGTCACGTTGGTCGATCCGGCGCTGGCTCACCGCGCAGCGGCAGAACGGACTCTATCTGACGCCCGCCGTCGTCGTCGGAGAACCCGAGGACGTGCGCTACGTGATCCGCCGCATCTCGGCGAGCAACGGCGCCCCCTACAACGTCCTCGGCGCCGTCCTCCCGGGCGGGCGCCGCGGACAGACCCTCGCCGTCGACGGCAATCGGCTCCCGGTGCTGAGCTCGATCGACGACGTCGTCCGGACGGTCGTGCTCAAGAAGGCCGCCGCCGTCATCATCGCCGGCCCCGTTCCGGGCGGGAACCAGTACGTGCGCGAACTCGGCTGGAACCTCGAGCCATACGACGCCGAGCTGGTCCTCGCCTCCACGCTCACGAACGTCGCGGGACCACGCATCCACTGGCGGCCAGTCCAGGGTCTGCCGCTTATGGAGGTCGATCTCCCGCACTACTCGGGAGCGAAGCACGTCGTGAAGCGGGGGATGGACGTGCTGCTCGGCGCCCTCGCGCTCGTGGTGCTCGCGCCGATCCTCGTCGCCCTCGTGCTCGTCGTCCACTTCGACTCGCCGGGCCCAGTCCTGTTCCTGCAGGAGAGGATCGGCAAGGACGGCAAGCCCTTCAAGATGCTCAAGTTCCGCTCCATGGTGCAGGACGCCGAATCGCGGCTCGGGCAACTGGCGCAGGCGAACCAGGGCGCCGGAGTCCTGTTCAAAGTCAAGGACGATCCGCGCATCACCCGCTGCGGCCGGTGGATGCGTCACTTCTCGCTCGACGAGCTTCCGCAGTTCGTCAACGTCCTCAAGGGCGAGATGAGCCTCGTCGGCCCCCGACCCCCGCTTGCACGCGAGGTCGGAGAGTACGAGCACTTCACCCACCGACGCATGCTCATCAAGCCGGGCATCACAGGCCTCTGGCAGGTGAGCGGGCGGTCCGACCTCGATTGGGACGACGCCGTCCGGCTCGACCTGTACTACGTCGAGAACTGGTCCCTCCTGGGCGACCTCATGATCCTGTGGCGCACCTTCCGGGCCGTAGTGGCCCCTGTCGGCGCCTACTGATCGGGCACCAGCAGGACCGGCAGCAGCAGGACCGGCAGCAGCAGGACGGGCGCCTATTGACCGGCGCCAGCAGGACCGGCGCCAGCAGGACCGGCGCCAGCAGGACCGGCACGAGGGCACGACCACCACCGACCGGCGGCAGGGGACCGCAACGACGAACTCACATCCTCCCGCAACCACCCGCACCCGCTCGCTGCACCACCAGCCGCACCCGTTAGGAGAGGCCAACATGAGAGATCTTCCCCATTCG
>NZ_DAIUJO010000198.1:2286-3510 GCF_036848755.1 Sinomonas sp.
GCACCACCAGCCGCACCCGTTAGGAGAGGCCAACATGAGAGATCTTCCCCATTCGCTGATCCCGCTGAAGAACTCCGGCCCGGCAAGCCCCTACCCCCCTCGGCTCGGGGTCGTCGTCGTCGGCGCTGGATATTGGGGTCCCAATCTGGCCCGCAACTTCCAGCGATCCGAGGAGTGGGACCTCCGGGCCATCTGCGATCTGGACGTCGAACGCGCGGAGGGCCTCGCCCGGCAGCACGGCGTGGCATCGTTCGGCTCGCTGGACGAAGCTCTCGACACCCTGGATTTCGAGGCCGTCGCCATCGCGACGCCGGCGCGGACCCACCACGGGGTCGCCCTCACGGCGCTCGGGGCAGGCAAGCACGTGCTCGTGGAGAAGCCGCTCGCCGACCATTGGGACAAAGGCGCCGCGATGGTCGCCACCGCCGAGGAAAACGGCCTCATCCTCATGGCGGACCACACCTACTGCTACACCCCGGCCGTGCAGAAGATGCGCGAACTGCTCCTCGAGGACGAGCTCGGCGACATCCTCTACATCGACTCGGTCCGGATCAACCTCGGCCTCATCCAGCCCGACGTCGACGTCTTCTGGGACCTCGCGCCGCACGACCTCTCGATCCTCGACTACATCCTTCCGGGCGGCCTCGCCCCGGATACCGTTTCCGCACACGGCGCGGACCCGCTCGGAACTGGGCGCGACTGCGTCGGTCACCTCTCGTTCGACCTCCCCTTCGGGGCCATGGCCCACATCCACGTCAATTGGCTCAGCCCCACCAAGATCCGGCAGATGGTCATCGGCGGTACTCGCCGCACCCTCGTGTGGGACGACCTGAACCCGCAGCAGCGCCTGAGCGTCTACGACCGCGGGGTGCAGCTCCCGCACCGCAGCCCGCGCGCCGGGGCCGAGCGGCGCGAAGCGGCCGTCTCCTACCGGCTCGGCGACACCTGGTCACCGGCGCTCCCGGAGCGCGAGGCCCTCGGCCAGATGGTCGCAGAATTCGCCTCGTCGATCCGCGGGGAGCGTCCCGCAGCGACGAGCGGGGCAGCAGCCCTCCGCGTGCTCGGCGTGCTCGAGGCCACGAGCCGGAGCCTTCAGTCGGGGGGCGCGCAGGCCGCGGTCAATCCCGCGGACGGGCTCGGGCTCGAGGAGCAGTTTGGGGCAGGGCTCATGGACCGGGGCGTGTTGAGGCAGGAGGCGGAGGCGTGAGTGTTCTGGCGGGTGCG
>NZ_DAIUJO010000199.1:0-3489 GCF_036848755.1 Sinomonas sp.
CCGCGAACTGCCTTGCGTAGCGCTGACGGCGGCGGAGGACGGCCAGGATGACACCTGATTCTGGGGAACCCGGAACCGGGGGAAACCGGATGCTGGGGAATCCGGAGGGCCCCCACCCTGCGGAGGTGACGGCGCAACGGGAGGCCCCCACCCTGGGGAGGTGACGGCGCAACGGGAGGGTTCTAGGCGCTCACGGCCGCGTACTCCCGGGGCTCCGCGCTTGCCCGCACCGCGGCGCGCAGGGCGTCGAGGGCGCCGGTGACGGCCCCGGCTGCCCTGGCCTGGACGAGCACGTTGCCGAGCGCGGTCGCCTCCACCGGGCCCGCGAGCACGGGCAGGCCCGTCGCCTCGGCGGTGAGGCGGCACAGGAGCTCGTTCTGCGATCCCCCGCCGACCACGTGCACGGAGCGCGGACGGCGCCCCGAGAGGGCCTGGGCCTGCGCGAGGGTCCGGGCGTACGCGGCGGCAAGGCTGTCGAGGATGCAGCGGACGACGGCGGCCGGCCCGCTCGCGAGGGTCCCTCCGCGGCGTTCGACGGCCGCCGCGATCCGTGCGGGCATGCCGCCGGGGGCGATGAACTCCTCTGAGTCGGCGTCGACCTGCGGGCCCCCGGACGGGAGCGCCGCGGCGTCCGCGAGCAGCCGCTCGAGCGGGAGGTCAAGTCCCTCCGCCGCCCACTGGCGCTGGCACTCGCTCAGGAGCCACAGGCCGCCCACGTTGCGAAGATACCGGATGGTGCCGTCGACCCCGCGCTCGTTCGTGAAGTTCGCAGCGCGGCTGGCCGCCGTCAGGACGGGAGCGTCGAGTTCGACGCCGACGAGCGACCAGGTGCCGGAGGAGATGTACGCGACGTCCTCCCCCGGCGCGGCAGGCACCGCCGCGACGGCGGATGCGGTGTCGTGCGAGCCGACGGCCACCACGGGCGTCTCGGCGGGGAGCCCGGAGCGCTGCGCGACCGTCGGGGGGAGCGTCCCGTACGCCTCACCCGGCGCGATGAGCTCGGGGAAAAGGCCCTCGGGCAGCCCGAGCGCGGAGAACAGCTCCGCGGACCACGTTCCGGTCGACGCATCGAGCAGCCCGGTCGTGGAAGCGTTCGTCTCCTCCGTGCGGCGCGCGCCCGTGAGCCAGAACGCGAGCAGGTCGGGGATCAGGAGCGCCTGCAGGCCCTCGAGGGTCGGCTCGGCCGCGAGCTGGTAGAGCGTCGTGAACGGCAGGAACTGCAGCCCGGTGACGGCATAGAGCCGCTCGGGCGCGACCGCGCCGTGCACGAGCGGGACCGTGGCCTCGGTCCGGGAGTCCCGGTAGGCGTGGACCGGGAGCTTGAGGCGCCCGGCGGGGTCCACGAGCCCGTAGTCGACCGCCCACGTGTCGATGCCGATGCTCTCGATCCGCAGCCCGCGTGAAGACGCTAGCTCGGCAGCCTTCGCGAGGCCGGTCTGGACCTCCGCGAAGATCGCGCACACGTCCCAGCGGAGCACGGTCGCGCCGTCGCTGTTCACCCCGTCGTCGAGCACGCCGTTGGGGAAGCGGTGGACGATTTCGAGCCCGACCCTCGGGGCGCCGCCAGCCGTACCAGCCGTGCCGGGCGCGGCGCCGGATGCGACGCTGTTCTCCCCGTCATGGGGCGAAACCGTGGCGAGGATGACGCGCCCGGAGGACGCCCCGACGTCGACCGCTGCGAACACCCGCTGCGGCCGGGACTGCTCGCTCACCGGAGGAAGGCGGCGGCGACGCCGGCGTCGACGGGGATGTGCAGCCCCGTGGTGTGGGAGAGCTCGTTGCTGGTCAGGACCGCGGCCGCGTTCGCGACGTTCTCCGGCAGGACCTCGCGCTTGAGCAGCGTGCGCTGGGCGTAGTACTTGCCCAGCTCCTCCTCCGGCACGCCGTAGACCGCGGCGCGCTTGGCGCCCCAGCCGCCTGCGAAGATCCCGGAGCCGCGCACGACGCCGTCGGGGTTGATGCCGTTGACGCGGATGCCGTGCTCGCCGAGCTCGGCCGCGAGCAGGCGCACCTGATGGGCCTGGTCGGCCTTGACCGCGGAGTAGGCGATGTTGTTCGGGCCCGCGAAAACGGAGTTCTTCGAGGAAATGTACACGATGTCCCCGCCCATGCCCTGGGCGATCATGGCCTTCGCGGCGGCCTGGGAGACGAGGAACGAGCCCTTCGCCATGACGTCGTGCTGGAGGTCCCAGTCCTTCTCGCTCGTCTCCAGGAGCGGCTTGGAGATGGACAGGCCCGCGTTGTTCACGACGAGGTCGAGCCCGCCGAAGGCGAGCACGGCGGCGTCAACGGCGGCGGCGACCTGGGCGGCGTCGGTCACGTCCGCGCGGACGCCGACGGCGACGTCGGTGGTCCCCAGCTCCGCGGCCGCGGCCTGGGCCTTCTCGAGGTCGAGGTCGGCGATGACGACGCACGCGCCCTCGGCCGCGAGGCGCGTGGCAATGGCCTTGCCGATGCCCGACGCCGCCCCGGTCACGAGCGCGATCCGGGTCGCGTGCGACTTGGGCTGGGGCATGCGGGCGAGCTTTGCCTCCTCGAGCGCCCAGTACTCGATGCGGAACTTCTCGCCCTCGTCGATCGGGGCGTAGGTCGAGATGGCCTCGGCGCCGCGCATGACGTTGATCGCGTTGAGGTAGAACTCCGCGGCGACCCGGGCGGTCTGCTTGTCCTTGCCGTAGGAGAACATGCCGACGCCGGGGATCAGCACGATTGCGGGGTCCGCGCCGCGCATCGCGGGCGAGTCCGGGCTGGCGTGCCGCTCGTAGTACGCCGCGTAGTCCTCGCGGTACGCCTCGTGCAGCTCCTTAAGGCGCGCGATGCTCTCCTCGATCCCGGCGTCGGCGGGCAGGTCGAGGACCAGCGGCTTGACCTTCGTGCGCAGGAAGTGATCCGGGCACGACGTGCCCAGCGCGGCCAGACGCGGGTGCTCGGCGGAGGCGAGGAAGTCCAGGACCCGCTCGTCGTCGGTGAAGTGGCCCACTTGGGGCCGGTCCATCGAAGCCAGGCCCCGGATCACCGGGGCCAAGGCGGCAGCCTTCGCTCGGCGCTCGGCCTCCGGCAGCGCTCCGTAGCCTGGGAGGGCCGCTCCGAAGGGCTCCGGGCGGCCGTTCTCGGCGATGTACTTCTCCGCTTCGGCGATGATCCACAGCGAGTTCGCCTCCGCGTCCTCGCTCGTCGCGCCCCAGGCTGTGATGCCGTGGCCGCCGAGGATGGTCCCGACCGCCTGCGGGTTGGCCTCCTTGATCGCCGCGATGTCCAGGCCGAGCTGGAAGCCCGGGCGGCGCCACGGCACCCACACGACCCTGCCGCCGAAGATCTTCTCGGTGAGGGCCTCGCCGTCGGCCGCGGTCGCGATCGCGATGCCGGAGTCCGGGTGGAGGTGGTCCACATGGGCGGCGTCGACCAGGCCGTGCATCGCGGTGTCGATCGACGGCGCGGCACCGCCCTTGCCGTGCAGGCAGTAGTCGAACGCGGCGACCATCTCGTCCT
>NZ_DAIUJO010000200.1:0-3486 GCF_036848755.1 Sinomonas sp.
GGCTTGTAGAGGGTGAAGGCGATCAGCCAGGACAGGAACCGCTGGAACCACTGCTTGCCCGTCTCGGTGTTCGTGAACGCGGCTGCCGTGGGCAGGCCCCCGGCCAGCAGGATCAGGATCCCGGAGCGGAACACCATCATCACCAGCTGCACCAAGGACACGAGGATCGCGATCAGCCCGAAGAGGATGGCCAGCAGGACCCCGAGTCCCCCCGTCAGGGAGATCATCCCGCCGATGTTCTGCGCGAACCCGGTTCCCTTCGTGGCATTGGCCAGCAGGGCCTTGGCCATCTCGTCGAAGCCGGTGATGAGCAACTGGAGCACCGCCACCCCGGAGCCTGTCACCAGCGTGAAGGTGATCAGCTGCTTCACGATCCCGGTCAGGTGTTCCTTGCGCTGCTCCCACACGAGTCGGCCACAGCCGACGAGGATGCCGAAGATCACCAGGACGAGGGTGTACCACCACAGCTGGTTCTGCGCCCACCACACCACGTCGGACTGCTGGTCGACGGTGCCCGGAGTGATCACGGGCGTGGTGTCCACGCCCACCCAGAAGGTGCCCAGCCACGCGATCGACTTCCCCCACGCCTCCAGCACCGAGTCCCGGAGCTGGTCCAGGCCGCCGGTCGCCGCAGCGACGGCTACGTTCTTGGCCACCTCGCCGCCCACGCAGGCGGGATCCAGGCCACAGTCTTTGGCGGGAACGAGCGTCGGGAACATCTCAGACCCCTGTCCACGGGACGAAGTCGCTCAGATCCTGGAGGCCGGACGAATTCGAGGTCTCTTCGGGGACCGCTTTCCAGTCGCCGTCCGCCCAGCGGAGCCCGAAGGTCATCGAGCCATAGCCGACAGGGCCGCCGTTCTGTGAAGCCTTCACGCCGAGGCTGATCCTTGCCGCATCAGCTGTGTAGGCGAGCACTTTGAACCCACCGATCTGGAGGCTGAGGGACGTATCGGCGGAGTCCTTCTGGGAGGGCGTGGCAAGAGCCTGCTCTCGTGCAGCAGACTCGACGGCAAGGTCCTTGAGGATGATTGCATGGCCCCCAGGGAGGAGGCCTGTGCCGACGATGTTGGCGGCGGCGTAGAGGGCGCCAGTGGGGCTGTGCTGGTAGCAGGTCCGCACAGACCCATCGACCTTGCCCGGGCCAATGCCCTTGGGATCGGTGGGGACGGCGACCCGGCCCAGCAGCTCCCACTTGGTGGGCAGGCCCACGGACGGGTAGCGCTGGTCCCCTGCAGGAAGCCCACAAACGCTCTGTCCGGCCTGCGCAGTGGCGGTAGCCGTCGCCGGCGGAGTGGGCGCGGGCGCCTGCCCGGCGCTCGGGGAGGGCAGGGCCACGTAGGCCATACCCAGGGCGGCGAGCACCACGACGACGGCGACGCTGGCGATGAACCAGGGCCGGGTCCACGGGCTCTGGTCCCGAGGGGGCCCCTGGCCTTCGGTGGGCTGGCTCATGCCATGCCCCCGGAGGCCGCCACCACACCGCCGACGATGCCCGAGGCCACCGAGGCGACGATGCAGCCGACCAGGACCATTCCGAGGGACTGGGCGTGCTGGCCGCCTCCGTGCCCGCTCTTCTGGTCGATCATCATCTTGCCGGCGGCGAAGAGGATGCCCAGGACGCCGAGGCCGAACACGATCCAGGCACCCCATCCGAGGATCTTCAGGAACCCGGCACCGCCCGGGGGCTCCTCCGGGGAGGGATTGGGGATTGCGGCCAGGACGTCCGCGGCGAGGTTGAGCGCTTCGATGTGCATTTCTGTCCTTACGTTGTTCGTGTGTGTTTGGTGGGCTTTGTATGCTCGCCATCACCCAGGGGCGCCGGGTATGGCTCATTTCTGTCCGCCGTAGTTGGGGCTAAAGGAGATTGGCCGCCCGGTGCCCGCGATGACTCGACCGCTGATTGAGAAGTGCGAACGATCGCTGTGTAAGGACACGACGGCGTGGTCGTCTGCTGGGTGAACCACATCCCGACGAGACGAGGAGTTGCCCGTGCCGCGACTGTGGGCAGGGATCGATGCAGGTAAGGCCCATCACCACTGCGTGGCGATCGACGAGGACGGAAGACGCGTCCTCTCCCGCCGGGTCGCAAACAACGAGACCGAACTGCTGGCCCTGATCACGGATGTGCTCGGCATCGCCGAGAGCGAGGAAGTCGTATGGGCCACCGACCTGAACCAAGGCGGGGCCGCACTGGTGATCAGCCTGCTGGTCGACCACGGCCAGCCGGTGCTCTACATCCCCGGCCGGACGGTCCACCATGCATCCCGGACCTACCGCGGCGACGGGAAGAGCGATGCCAAGGACGCCGCGATCATCGCCGACCAGGCCAGGATGCGCCGCGACCTCCAGCCCATCCGCGGCGCGGACGAGATCGCCGTGGAGCTCCGCCTGCTCGTATCCCACAGGACCGACCTGGTCTGCGACCGGACCCGCGCCTTCAACCGGCTCAGGGCCAATCTGCTGCAGTACTTCCCCGCCCTCGAGGCCGCGTTCGACTACTCCCGACGCAAGGGCTCCCTCGTGCTGCTCACGAAATACCAGACCCCGGACGGGATCCGCCGCGCCGGAGCACCCCGAATCGAGGCGTGGCTGCGCAAGCAGGGCGTCCGCAGCCCGGCCGAACTCGCCCAGACCGCGGTCGAGGCTGCGAACCGCCAGCACGCCACTATCACCGGCCAGAAGACCGGAGCCATGCTCGTTGCCAAGCTCGCCGCCGACATCGTCCGCCTCACCCGCGAGATCGAGGAGACCGAGGACCTGATCGAGGCCCGATTTCGCGAGCACGGGCACGCCGAGATCCTCCTGAGCGTCCCCGGATTCGGACCGCAGCTGGCCGCGGAGTTCATCGCCGCAACCGGAGGGACCCTGACCCGCTACGAGAGTGCAGACCGGCTCGCCGGGGTCGCCGGCCTCGCCCCCGTCCCGCGCGACTCGGGCAGGACCAGCGGCAACCGCCACCGGCCCAAACGCTACGACCGCCGGCTCCTGCGGGCCTGCTACCTCGCCGCCCAGGTAGCCGCCAACCACTGCCCGCTCTCGCAGGCCTACTACACGAGGAAACGCGCCGAGGGGAAGAGCCACAAACAAGCCGTCCTCGCCCTCGCCCGGCGTCGAATCAACGTGATCTGGGCCCTCCTCAGAGACGGCAGGCCCTTCGAGCAGCGCGCATCCGCGGCCGCCCAAGCGGCTTGACAACCTCATTGAGACTCTCCTTCACTCAGGTGCCGGCGGCGGTGTGCAGCCGGATCTTGTCGAGGACGCTGCGCGCTGCCGGAGGCAGCGCGGCAGGGTCCGGGGTCTCGGTCAGGCGCCAGCCCTCCACCCAGGGCATCTGCCACAGGTGGGGCACGGCACCGGCGACGAGCCGGAGCTGGTCGGTGAGGGCCTTCGGCAGACGCCCGGGGGCATCGGCCATGACCACGAGCCCGGCCAGCGACCCCGGCAGGGCCCCGGAGCCGTACTCGATGGCGGCGAGCTGGGCGG
>NZ_DAIUJO010000201.1:0-3469 GCF_036848755.1 Sinomonas sp.
AGGACCTCGTGTTCGGCCACGGCGACCTCACGAGCGCGTTCTTCACGGTGGACCTCCTCGAGAACGGCTTCCCCAACGGCGGCCCGCGCTACGAGGGCCCGCGCCACTTCGACTACAAGCCGTCCCGCACCGACGGCTACGACGGCGTGTGGGAGTCTGCGCGCGCCAACATGCGGATGTACCTGATCCTCAAGGAGCGTGCAACGGCGTTCCGCGCCGATCCGGAGGTTCAGGACGCCCTTCGTGCCTCGGGCGTCTTCGAGCTCGGCGAGTCCACGCTCGCCGCCGGAGAGACCGCCGCGGATCTCCTCGCCGACGAGACCTCCTTCGAGTCGTTCGACGCCGATCAGGCAGCGCAGCGCTCGTTCGCGTTCATCAAGCTCAACCAGCTCGCGCTCGAGCACCTCACCGGAGCACGCTAGAAGGCATGGGCAAGCTCGTAGCGGGAGTCGACAGCTCGACGCAGTCCTGCAAGGTCGTGGTGCGCGACGCCGAGACCGGAGCGCTTGAGCGTTTCGGCTCGGCGCCGCACCCGGCTGGCACCGAGGTCCATCCCGATGCCTGGTGGGACGCGCTCGAGGCAGCCATCGCTGCGGCGGGCGGGCTCGACGACGTGGCCGCGATCTCGGTGGGCGGCCAGCAGCATGGCATGGTGTGCCTCGATTCCGACGGCGAGGTCGTGCGGCCCGCGCTCCTGTGGAATGACACGCGTTCGGCGGGGGCTGCGGCGGCTCTGGTCAAGGAAGCAGGGGACGGCGATGCCGCCGCGGGCGCCCGGTGGTGGGCCGAGGAGACCGGCACCGTCCCCGTTGCGTCGATCACCGCCACCAAGCTTCGGTGGCTCGCCGAGAATGAGCCGGAGAACGCGGCCAGGACGGCGGCCGTGTGCCTTCCGCACGACTGGCTCATGTGGCGGCTGGCCGGACACGGCCCCCGGAGCCATGGTCTCGAGCCCTCGCTCGACTCCCTGCGCACCGACCGCTCCGACGCCTCGGGCACCGGCTACTTCTCGCCGATCACCGGGCAGTACCTCCCTGAGGTCCTCGAGCGGACTCTGGGCCACGTGCCCGTGCTCCCTGAGGTCCTCGGGCCGCTCGAGGCGGCGGGCACGACTCCCGCCGGTGCCCTCATCGGGCCCGGCGCGGGCGACAACGCCGGTGCCGGGCTCGGCGTGGGTGCCTCGCTCGGCGACGTCGTCGTCTCGATCGGCACCTCGGGGACGGTCTTCGCCGTCGCCGACCGCCCGACGTCGGACGTCTCGGGCCTCGTGGCCGGATTCGCCGACGCGAGCGGGCACTACCTCCCGCTTGCGTGCACGCTCAACGCGTCCCGCGTGCTGGACGCGAGCGCGGCCCTGCTCGGGGTCACGCTGCCCGAGCTCACCCGACTAGCGCTGGCCGCCCCCGTCGGGGCCGAGGGCCTCACGCTCGTGCCGTACTTCGAGGGCGAGCGGACGCCCAACCTGCCGGATGCGACCGGTTCCCTACACGGCCTGACGCTCCGGAACTACACGCCCGCGAACCTCGCGCGGGCCGCCGTCGAGGGCATCGTGTGCTCGCTCGCGGACGGCCTCGCGGCGCTCACCGCGCTCGGTGTTGCGGCCGAACGCGTCATCCTCGTGGGCGGCGCGGCGCGCTCCGAAGCAATTCAGCAAGCTGCGGCAGGCATCTTCGGCATGCCCGTGCTCGTCCCCGAACCGGGGGAGTACGTGGCCGACGGCGCCGCGCGGCAGGCGGCTGGAGTCCTGCTCGGGCATCTTCCCGAGTGGGAGAATTCGGGGACGACGATGGTCACCGCCCCCGCGTCCCCGGAGGTGCTCGAGCGGTACCGCGCGGCGGCTGCGCTGAGCCACCCCTGACCCGGTCACCAGTGACCCCCGGTCATGAATGGTCCCGATCATCACCGACCCCTGAACTGAAGGAAAGCATGAAGAACTGGGCTGGGAATCTGGAGTATTCGGCGGCGTCGGTGGCGCGGCCGGGGTCTGTGGAGGAGCTTTCGGAGATCGTCGCCCGCGCCGAGCGGGTGAAGGCCCTGGGGTCGCGGCACTGCTTCAACGACGTGGCCGACACGGACGGGGTGCAGGTCGTCCTGGACCGGCTGCCGGGCTCTGTGGAGGTGGATTCGGTGCGGCGCCTCGTCCGGGTGCCCGGCGGGCTGACCTACGGCGACCTCGGCGTTGCGCTTGAGCGCGAGGGCTGGGCCTTGCACAACATGGCGTCGCTCCCGCACATCTCCGTTGCGGGGGCCGTGCAGACGGGCACCCACGGCTCGGGGATCGCGAACCAGGCGCTGGCGTCTGCCGTGAAGGCCGTCGAATTCGTGCGCGCGTCGGGCGAAGTGGAGCGGCTCGAGGAGGGCGACGGCGACGAGTTCCTCGGCAGCGTCGTCGGCCTTGGCGCCCTCGGGATCGTGACGGCGCTCGAGCTCGCGGTCGAGCCGACCTACACGGTGCGGCAGCAGGTGTACGAGGATCTCCCGTGGGACACGGTGCTCGCGGACTACGACGCGGTGGCCGGGGACGGGTACAGCGTCTCGCTGTTCACGGATTACGCGGGGGAGCTCGTGCCGCAGGTCTGGCGGAAGGTGCGGTCGGATGCGGGCGGCGAAGGAGGCGGAGCGTCTCCTTCGAGCTTCCACGGCGCTCGTCCCGCGACCAGGCCCCGGCACCCGCTGCCCGAAATGGACGCGGTCAACTGCACCCAGCAGCTCGACGTCCCCGGCCCGTGGCTCGACCGGCTCCCGCATTTTCGGCACGAGTTCACCCCGAGCGCGGGCGACGAGCTGCAGACCGAGTACCTGCTCCCGCGCGCGCACGCCGCTTCGGCGTTCGAGGCGGTGCGTGGCCTCGCGGGGAAGCTCGCGCCGCTGCTGTTCGTCTCGGAGGTCCGCACCATCGCGGCAGACGAGTTCTGGCTGAGCCCCTCGTACCGCCAGGACAGCGTGGCGCTGCACTTCACGTGGCGGCCGATGCAGGCCGCGGTCGAGGCCTTCCTGCCTGAACTCGAGGCAGCTCTGGCCCCGTTCGCCGCCCGCCCGCACTGGGGGAAGCTCTTCACCGTGCCGACCGCCGAGCTCGCCGAGCTGTATCCGCGGTTCGAGGACTTCCGGGGCCTGGTCTCGAAGCGCGACCCGGACGGGAAGTTCCGCAACCGGTACCTCGAACGCGTCCTCGCCTAATCGTTTCGGGTACACCAACTCACGTCTGTCGGCGTCTCGGGAGCAGATCTGCGCGCCCCTGGCCATCTCGGGTGCACCAACTCCTCGTCGGAATGTTTCGGGTACAGGTACGCACGCCAGCGTTCGTTTCGGGTACGCGTTCCCGAAACGAATGGGGCGTACCGAAGTGAAGAAGCCGACGACGGCGGAAGGTGACTTTCGCCGTCGTCGCCCTCTGGTGGGGGAGACGATGTCTGTGCCCGAGTTGGGGCTGGGGTGGAGTTGGTGTGCCCGAGTTGGGGCTGGGGTG
>NZ_DAIUJO010000202.1:0-3399 GCF_036848755.1 Sinomonas sp.
GCTACCCTCCGGCCCCGGCACATGATGAACCAGCGGCGCGGACGGTACTAGGCACGCCGGTCTCCGCACTCCCGCGCGGCTGCGCGGCTGCACCGCTGCACGGCTGCACGGCTGCGCGGCTGCGCGGCGCAAGTGTGCACGGGTTCTTTCAGATGTCGGCTGGCGGGTCTAGGCTCGGGAGCGTGACTCAGAACACCTCCAATCCCTCCACCGAGTTCCCGCAGCGAGCACCGTCGATCATCGACGCCGCGGCCGAGACGTTCACGGACCGGCACCTCGAGCTCAATCCGTCGCTCGCGACAGAGCTCGGGTTCGCGGGCCATGAGACCGAATACCCCGACTACTCCCCCGCCGGGCACCGGGCGCGGCTCGCGCTCTTCCGGGAGACCCTCATGCTGCTCGAGACACTCGAGCCCATTGACGGGATCGACGAGGTCACGCTCGACGCGATGCGCGAGCGCCTCGGCCTCGACATCGAAGACGTCGAGAGCGGTTGGACGCTCGCCGAGCTCAACAACATCGACTCCCCCGCCCAGCACATCCGCGCGGTGTTCGACCTGATGCCGACGGACACGGCGGAGCACTGGAGCCACATCGCAGGCCGGGCGGCCAACGTCCCCACGGCGCTGGACGGGTACGTGGCCTCGCTCCGCGCGGCCGCCGCCGACGGCAGAGTCGCCGCGGCCCGGCAGGTGCGCGTCGTCGTCGGGCAGGCGCGGCAATACGGCGCGGAGGGCACCGGATTCTTCGCCCGGCTTGCCGAGAACGCGAAGCTCGACGGCGGCGCCGGCCTGCCCGAGGACGTCGCCCTCACGCTCGCGGAAGGCTGCCGCGCGGCAGCCGCCGCCTACGTCAGGCTCGCCGACTTCCTCGAGGACGAACTGCTTCCGCAGGCGCCGGAGAAGGACGCCGTGGGCCGCGAACGGTACGCCCGCGCGTCGCGCCGCTTCCTCGGGGCCGCGGTGGATCTCGAGGAGACGTACGCGTGGGGTGTGGCCGAGCTGGATCGGATCATCGCGGAGCAGGAGGCCGTCGCCGGGCAGATCAAGCCGGGTGCGACGATCGAGGAGGCCAAGAAGGCGCTCGACGACGATCCCGCGCGCCAGCTCCACGGGACCGACGAGCTGCGGGCCTGGATGCAGGGGCTCTCGGACAGAGCGGTCGCGGCCCTCGCAGGCACCCACTTCGAGATCGCAGAGCCCATGCGCAAGCTCGAGTGTATGATCGCGCCGACCCATGACGGCGGGATCTATTACACCGCACCCTCGGACGACTTCTCCCGCCCCGGCAGGATGTGGTGGTCCGTGCCCGAGGGAGAGGACTCGTTCACCACGTGGTCCGAGACCACGACGGTCTACCACGAAGGCGTGCCCGGTCACCACCTCCAATGCGCCACCGCGGTCTATCGCCGCGAGCTGCTCAACCGGTGGCGTCGCCTCATCTGCTGGGTTTCCGGCCACGGGGAAGGCTGGGCCCTCTACGCCGAGCGCCTCATGGACGAACTGGGGTACCTCTCCGACCCGGGAGACCGGATGGGCATGCTCGACGCCCAGCGCATGCGCGCCGCGCGCGTCGTGTTCGACATCGGAGTGCACCTTGAGCTCGAGGTTCCCGAGCGGTGGGGTTCGGGCACGTGGACGCCCGAGAAGGGCTACGAGTTCCTGCGGAAGAATCTCGCCATCTCCGAGGGCCAGCTCGACTTCGAGTACAACCGCTACCTCGGGTGGCCGGGGCAGGCTCCCTCGTACAAGGTCGGGCAGCGGCTCTGGGAGCAGATGCGCTCGGACCTGGCCGAGCGGGCGGCGTCGGAGGGGCGCGAATTCGATCTCAAGGGGTTCCACACGCGTGCACTCAACCTCGGCTCGGTGGGTCTCGATACGCTGCGGCGGGCTCTCCTCTCGTGAGAGATACTTCACAGGTTCGGGGGGAATAGCGTAACAATTCTCCCTTTTGGCGCGGCTTTCCGGGGAATGTCCGGGAGGCCGCGCCCCGCGGCTGCTTCATATTTCTCAACAGAGATTCGATGTGTTATCTGCACCGAACCTAAGGTGCCTGGGTGAGCACATCAACCAGCACCCGCACCCGCCGCCTCCCGGCGTGGGCAACGTCATTCGGGACGCAGATCATTGCTGCGCTCGTCGTGGGCGTCATCCTCGGCCTCGTCGCCAAGTTCACCGGCAGCACGTCCGCGAAGCCGAACGGGCTCGGCGCGACCCTCTCGACGATCGGCAGCAGCTATGTCGCTCTGCTGCAGACCGCCGTCGTCCCCCTCATCTTCACCGCGGTGGTCAGCTCGATCGCGAACCTGCGCCAGGTTTCGAACGCGGCGAAGCTCGCATGGAACACCCTGCTCTGGTTCGCCATCACGGCCTTCGTCTCGGTCATGATCGGGATCGGGCTCGGCGTCCTCTTCCAGCCGGGCGCAAACACCGGCATCACCCAGCAGGCGAAGTACGCGGGCAAGACCGGCGACTGGTGGGCCTTCCTCACGGGCCTGTTCCCGCACAACTTCCTGGGGCTCACCGCCAGCTCGACGGTGGCCGACGGCGGAGCCGTCACCACGAACGTGAGCTTCAATGTCCTGCAGATCCTCGTCATCGCGATCGCCGTAGGCATCGCCGTGCTCAAGATCGGCGCAAAGGCTGATCCGTTCCTCTCGTTCACCCGCTCGGCGCTCGAGATCATCCAGAAGGTCCTCTGGTGGATCATCCGCATTGCGCCGCTCGGCACCGTCGGGCTCCTCGGCAACGCCGTCGCCTCCTACGGCTGGGACACCATCGGCGCGCTGGGGAAGTTCGTCCTCGCGGTCTACGTGGGCCTTGTCCTCGTGCTGTTCGTGTTCTACCCGATGCTGGTCAAGAGCCACGGCCTCTCCGTCAAGCAGTACTTCTCCGGCGTGTGGCCCGCGGTGCAGCTCGGGTTCGTCTCGCGCTCGTCGATCGGCACCCTGCCGCTCACTCAGCGAGTGGCCGAGCGCAACCTCGGCGTCCCGCAGGGTTACGCCTCGTTCGCCGTTCCGCTCGGGGCCACGACCAAGATGGATGGCTGCGCCGCGATCTACCCGGCCGTCGCGTCGATCTTCGTGGCCCAGTTCTTCGGCATCCACCTCGACTTCAGCCAGTACCTGCTCATCGTCATCGTCTCGGTTCTGGGCTCCGCGGCCACCGCGGGGACCACGGGCGCAGTCGTAATGCTCACCCTGACGCTCTCGACTCTCGGCCTGCCGCTCGCCGGCGTCGGCCTCCTGCTCGCGATCGATCCGATCCTCGACATGGGCCGCACCGGCGTGAACGTTGCGGGCCAGGCCCTCGTGCCGACGATCGTCGCGAAGCGCCAGCGCATCCTCGATCTCGGCCTGTACAACGCCGAGCGCTCCCGCTCGGCCTTCACAGACGAGGC
>NZ_DAIUJO010000203.1:0-3392 GCF_036848755.1 Sinomonas sp.
AGGCCGGGCCGACCAGTTGGTGTCAGGACAGCACCCCGAAAGGGCGTCAGTTATTCAGCAAGCCAGACCCGGCCGGAGCCGCAACCCCATCTTCATTGGTAATCCCAGTGTCCCGGGCCCGGCCTTCGCTCATCGCTGGGGGCAGTGGGGGGCTGGGGGCGGGCGGTGCCGGTGGAGGAGGAGGGCGGAGATCTCCTTGGCAGGGGATCGTTCACTGGAGCTGGCCTGCTTCCGCTCGGTGACCTGCTCTCCTGGTCGGAAAGGGCACACGCTCGGCCCTTGGAACTGCTCAGGTCGTGCCTCTAATCGACCCGCGACCGTCGGGACGGGTCCCGGTGAAATCATGCCCGCCGTGATCATGGGCGACTGGGGGCAGAACGTCATGAGGCAACGGGACCAAGACCGAGGTGGGCGTGCGGTCTCGGTTCAGTGCTGTTGGGAGAGGTCGCCGAGGGTGATCTTGAGGTCCTGGGTCGTGCCGCCGCGGCGCACGGTGATGGTCACTGTCTGTCCGGGGTCCTGTTTGCGCAGGGCTGCGAGGAGGTCGGTGACGTCGTTGACCTTGGTCCCGGCGAAGTCGGTGATGATGTCCCCTGGTTTCATGCCGCCCTTCTCTGCCGGGCCCTGGGGGCTGACGTCGATGACGAGGGCGCCTGCGGTGGTGGGCAGCCCGAACCGCTGGGCGGTCTGGGCGGTGATGTCTGCGGGGACGATGCCCAGGGCGGCGTGCTTGACCTTGCCGTTCGACAGGAGCTGGTCGGCGACAGAGGCCACCGTACTGGCGGGGGTGACGAAGCCGATGGCGACGGCACCGGAAGTGGGCGGGAGGTACGCCTCGGAGAGCCCGATGATCTCCCCGCTGGCGTCGGCCACGGCACCGCCGGAGTTCCCGGGCGAGATGGGAGCGTCGGTCTGGAGCAGGTCGATGCCGCCTTGCGGCGCTTCCGAGGAGGGTGGCATGTTGCGGTGCAGGGCGGAGACGATGCCCGCGGTGACCGTCTCGTCCAGGCCCAGTGGGCTGCCGATGACGACCGTCAGGGAGCCGACCTCCGGGGAGGCGGTGGCGTACTTCGGGGCCGGGAGGCCGGTGCGGTTCACTCTGAGCACCGCGACGTCGGTGACGTCGTCCACCCCGGCGACGTTCGCCTGCGCCTGAGAGCCGTCGGCGAACTGGACCTGAACCGTCTTGTAGGGGTGTCTCTGCTGGTCTTCGATCACGTGCGCGGCGGTGACGAGGGCGCCGTCGCTGCGGTAGACGACGCCGCTGCCTAGCCCGATCGGCGTCTGGACGGTGACGACGGACGGCTCGACCTCCTTCACCACGGATGGGACTGCGGCGAGCCCAGTCCCGGCGTTGGACGGGCCTGCGGCAGTGGAGGACGGCCCACCCGTCGCGGTGGCCGAGGGCGTCGCGGAGGGCGGGGGCCCAGCGGGGGTGCCGTTGGGGGAGGTGCACCCGGCCAGGGCAGCCGAGGATGCCAAGGCCAGGGCCGCAGCTGCACACGCTCGCCTCCGCATTGGTTCGAAGGCGGGGCCCATGATCCCTCCTCTCAACGCAACAGAGTTTCGGACAATCCAATGCCGTCGGGCCGGGCATTGGGGTCATCGCTTGGCTGCCCTGCCAGGACTCGAACCTGGATGCTCCCGGGCCAGAACCGGGCGGGTCTGCCAGTTCCCCCACAGGGCAAAGGCCCAGGGGACAGGGAAGGCCCCGCCCCCTGTAGAGGGCGGTCAGGTGTTGATCTGCTTCTTCGCCCCGGCTGCCTGGACGGCAACCTTGCGCGGCTTGGCCTCCTCGGCAACCGGCACGCGCAGGGTCAGGACGCCGTCCTCGTAGTTCGCCTCGATCTTGCCGGTGTCCAGGGCGTCGCCGAGGATCAGCTCGCGGCTGAAGACGCCCTCGGCGCGTTCGTCGGCGACGAGCTCCGCCTCGTCCGGGCGGTGCGTGTGCCGCTCGGCGCGCACAGTGAGGACATTCCGCTCGACTCCGACGTCAATCGTCTCCGGGTCGACCCCGGGAAGGTCGAACTCCACCACGAATTCGCCGTCCTTCCGCCATGCCTCAATGGGCATCGCCGTCCCGCGCGCGGTGCTGCCGGCAAGCTGGCGCGTCAGCCGGGTCAGCGCGTCCAGCTCGCGGAAGGGATCGGTTCGCATCAGCATCACTGCAACCTCCTGATCGAAGATTCGCTGCAATACATAGCTGCTGCCTGCTCACTAGACCTGCTCTAGCAGACACAGGTATTGTATTGCATCGGACACAAGAGCATGCAAGCCCGGACCGAGCGCGACCACCGCGGCCGCTGACCCCGCGGTCCTGACGTTCCCCCTTGGACGCAGCCGATCCCTTGAGCGGGACGAGCGGCGCGATGCTGCCCTGTGGGCGGACAACGGACGCGGCCGCTGCCGAGGGCGCAGGAATGCCGATAGTCAACGAGGACCGCGTCCGCACCGCTCGTCATCCCAATCGGAGGATCCTTCGCCCGGCTTCCAGGACGGCCCGGAGGAGAAGTCCCGGGACGAAGGGGACCGCCCTCTTCGACGGCGAGGAGACCATCGTCTCCTGACCGGGTCATCCGGCGTCTGTAACTCGAAATCACCTTGGCGGGTACAGGCCTTGGGATAGAACTGCCGCGGCCGAACCCTATGCCCCTCCGGGAGGAGCCCGCCGCCGTGATGACCCTGCCGCATCATCCCGCCCGCTCGTCAGGGCACATCCACGCCCCCACCATCGCCGTTGCACGCGCATCGGGCCAGGAACAGCTCGGCTCAGCAGGTATGACCTGTGCCATAGCAGCATCTGAGGTGCCCGTATGGCATGACCGGCTCCCCCGGGAGATGGAACGGAATTTCCGAATCCAGCTTTCGGGCACTGGTTCAGGAATGGGAGGGGCGTGAACTGGGTCTATGCCTCCTGCGACGCTGGAGTCTTCCTGGTAAGGCTCAGTCCGCTCGTGGCGCCGTTGAGGTCCTGCACGACGGAGACGTCTGCGACGTCCACCAGCACCGTGTCACCCTCGGAGATCTCGCCCGAGAGAAGCGCCCTGGCGAGCCGATCGCCGATCTCCCGCTGCACGAGGCGGCGGAGAGGCCGAGCACCGTACGCGGGATCGTAGCCGGACATCGCAAGCCACGCGCATGCGCCATCGGTGACATCGAGCGTGAGGCGCCGCGCGTGGAGCCGCCGCTGGAGGGCGTCCACCTGGAGCTGCACGATCCGGGAGAGCTCCTCCGCCGAGAGCGGATCGAAGACGATGATCTCGTCCAGCCGGTTCAGGAACTCCGGCTTGAAGGACGAGTTCACCACGCCCATGACCGCATCCCGCTTCGTCTCCTGGCTCAGATCGGGATCGACGAGGAACTGGCTGCCGAGGTTCGAGGTCAGCACGAGG
>NZ_DAIUJO010000204.1:0-3368 GCF_036848755.1 Sinomonas sp.
TCGCGCTCATCACGACAACGGACTTGCCTTACGCCGAGGCAGCCGCGAGCCGAGCGTCGTTCGCCGACGCGATCCGGCCGGCTCATCTGCTCGCCGCCCTGGCGTTCTTCCTGGTGGTCCTCAACGACACCGGCCGCATCCCGGTCGAAACCCACTCCAGCACCCTCGAGTTCGGCATGATCGACGAAGCCCGCACCCTGGAGCACTCGGGACCGGCGCTCGCGCTGCTGAAGTGGGGATCGAACATGAAGCAGCTCATCCTCTACGTGCTGCTGGTCAACGTGTTCGCTGCCCCGTGGGGATTGGCCGGCTCGCAGCACGCCGGGGCCGTTGGGCTGGCGATCCTGGTCTTCCTGGCCAAGGCGCTCGGCGTGGGGGCTCTGTTCACCCTCATCGACAACAGTTTTTCCAAGCTGCGCTTGTTCAAGATCACCGAGTTCATGGCGTCCGCGTTCCTACTGGCGGTGCTTTCGGTGCTTGTCCTGTTCGTCGGAGGCGGCGGATGACGAGTGTCCTGGCTACTGCTGGTGTCACGGTCCCCTCGACGTTCTCCGGGGTGGCCGAGGGCCTGACGATCGTGGTGTTGCTCAGCGAGTTCGCGATGCTGCGCGCCCCCCTGTCGCGTTCGCAGATCCGGCTGTACGCCTTCCAGTCGCTGTCGGTCAGCGCCCTGGCCGCCTACGTCGCCGCCTCCAGGGGCATCCCGGACCTGTACGCCCTCGCCGGCCTGTCCCTGGGGCTCAAGGTGATCGTCGTACCGGCGATCGTCCTGCGCCTGCTCAGGGACGCCCGCGTCGAACTCGTTGCGTCCAACCGGTGGAGCGTGGCCTCCATGACGTTGGTCTCTATCACCCTGGCCGTCTTCGGGATCTTCGCGATCGGGAGCCTCCCAGTCCGCTCCCATTCACTTCCCACGGCAGCGTTCGGCCTTTCCGCTGCCGTGGTGCTCGTCTCGTTCGTGCTGGTGATCCTCCGCTCCGATGTCGTGTCACAGGCGGTCGGGTTCTTCTCCTTGGAGAACGGGGTGTCCGTTGCAAGCCTCGTGGTCGCCGCGGGGCTGCCGCTCGTGGTGGAGGTCGCATTCCTTTTCGATCTGCTGGTCGCGGTGGTCGTCTTCGGGGTGCTGATGCGGGTGCACCACACGCGCACAGCGACGCTGTCAACCGATGTGCTGGACCGGCTGAGGGGGTGAGCGGGTGGGCTGGTTCCTGATCGCCCTGCTGTTCGTCCCGTTCGCGGTTGCGATCTGCGCGTGGTTCGCTCCAGTCCGAGCTGGGCAGGCCCTGACGGTGACAACTGGCGTTGCCTGCTTTGGCGGATCGGTCGCACTGGTCGGTCGAGACAGCCCGACGACGGCGATGTCGGGTTGGTTGCGGGCCGATCCGCTGTCGGTCGTGTTCCTCCTCGCGGTCACATTTCTGTATGCGTTGAGCGCGCTGTTCGCGATCGGATACCTGGATGCCGGTGCTCACCGACCCTCGCAGTATTCCAGGCGCCTGTTCGCCGGTCTGAACCTCTTCTGCTGGTCGATGGCCATGGCAACGGTCGTGAACGGCCTGGCACTCCTGTGGGTGGCGATCGAGGTCACCACGGTGGTGTCGGCCCTGCTCGTCGCCATCGACGACACGGACGGCGCGACGGAAGCAGCGTGGAAGTACGTGCTCATCGCCTCGATGGGCCTCGGCATCGCGCTCCTTGCGACCATCGTCATGTACTACGCAGGCAGCGAGGTCTTCGGCGGCGCCTACGAGCTCTTCTACCCCAAGCTGCTCGGGTCGGCGGCCCACTTCCCCCACGCGATCGTCCGCCTGTCGTTCCTGCTAGCCGTCCTCGGCTTCGGGACCAAGATGGGACTCGTCCCGGTCCACACCTGGCTTCCCGATGCCCACTCGGAGGCCCCCACGCCGGTATCAGCTCTGCTTTCGGGCGCTCTTCTGGCGGTCAGCTTCTACGCGATCCTGCGGTACTTCCAGATCACGGTGCGCGCCGTGGGCCCCGATTTCCCGAGGAACGTCCTGCTGGCCTTCGGCCTCGCGTCGCTGCTCCTGGCAGCGCTGTACCTGGCGAGCCAACGCGACCTGAAACGGTTGTTCGCCTACTCGAGCGTCGAACACATGGGAATCCTCGCCATCGGTATGAGCTTCGCGGCGCCCATCGCGATCGTGGGCGTACTGCTCCACGTTCTTGCCCACGCAGCAGCTAAGGGGACGGCATTCTTCGGCGCGGGCAGCTTCCTCCGCAAGTTCGGGACCAAGGATGTCATTGGTCTGTCGGGCGGTATTGACAGCCTTCCGTGGTCGGGCCCTCTCTTGGTGGGCGCGGTCCTCGGGCTGTGCGCCGCCCCACCCGGAGGCATCTTCAGGAGCGAGTTCCTCATCGTGTCAGGCGGGCTGTCCGACCCGGCGGACGTCGTGGCCGCGGTGCTCGTGGTACTGGTCACCCTCGCGTCCATTGCGCTCATGTACTTCGGTACGCTCACTACGACAGGGCCGCCCGCCGATCCCGTGCCTCGGGGAGAGACAAGTTGGATGATGGTGGCCGCCATGTGCGTCGGCTTGGCAGGCCTGGTGCTCCTGGGGATCCACCCTCCAGGTTCTCTGTCCCAGCTGCTGTCGCACGCGGCCGCGCAACTCGGGAGCGGCAAGTGACGACGACCAGCGGGCTTTCGCACCGACTGCACCCTGACGAGATGGCGGACGCGGTCGCCCGGGCCGTGGCGAGCGGTGGGCGGTTCGTCGGGCTGGTGGCATCCGGCTCGCGTGGGGGGTCGACCCTGCTCCGTGCGATCGTCGCCGATGCGGGCCATCACCTCGTGCTGTGGGAGAGCGAGCTCGGCTCGGACCGTGACCACTTCCCGTCCCTGACACCGCTCGTTCCCGCGGCTTTCTGGTACGAGCGTCAGATCCACGACCTGTTCGGGGTCACACCGATCGGGCATCCCCGCTTGGACCCGCTCGCCTTCCCGGTCCATGGCAGCGGGCATGGGCGAGCGAGACCCGGGCGCCCCGAGGAAGGCGCGCCGGTGGAGCCGGACACCGCCTCGCTGGCCGGGCATGTCGAAGGTGAAGGGGTCTTCACGATCCCCTACGGCCCGGTCCGCTCCGGGGTGTTCGAGACCGTGGAGTATCTGGTCGAGACCTTCGGCGAGGACATCCCGAGGGTCAGAGTCCGGCCCTATCTCAAACACCGCGGAGTCGCCCGGCGCTTCGACAGGCTCGGCTCTGGCGATGGTGTCCTGCTCGCAGAGCGCGTCGAAGGCACCATGTCCGTGGCGCATGCCTGCGCCTTCTCCCAGACCGTCGAGACCTTGGCGGGGGTGGAGCCACCGCAGTGCGCGCAGTACCAACGGCTCGTGCATGCCGAGATAG
>NZ_DAIUJO010000205.1:0-3250 GCF_036848755.1 Sinomonas sp.
CCAGAACGGCGCGATCATCTGGTCCCAGGCTTCCGGAGCCCAGCTCTCGCCCAACGGGCCGATCCGCACCTACTGGCTCAACTCCGGCGCTGAACGGGGCCGTTACGGATATCCGACATCGGGCCAGACGTGCAACAGCACTGCGAGCTCGTGCTCACAGTCGTTCCAAGGCGGGACGATCTCCTGGAGCAGCACTTCAGGGATCAAGGGCTGACATGTAGGTTCAGCCGACGTCCCGACGAGACAAGCCATAAGGGAGGGGCCTTCCACCGCTCGAAGCGGTGGAAGGCCCCTCCCTTTCGTCGAGCCCGCTGGGCCCGGCCCGGCGGATCAGCCGAGCAGTTCAAGCAGATAGCGCCCGTAGCCGCTCTTCACGAGGGGTTCGGCCCGCGAACGGAGCTCATCGTCCGAGAGGAACCCGAGGCGCCACGCGATCTCCTCGGGCGCACCGATCTTGAGTCCTTGACGATTCTCGACAGTCCGGATGAAGTTCGAGGCGTCGTTGAGGTCGCTGAAAGTCCCGGTGTCGAGCCATGCAGTGCCGCGAGGAAGCACCTCGACCTTCAGCTTCCCGGCCTCGAGGTAGGTCCGGTTGACATCCGTGATCTCGAGCTCGCCGCGGTCGGAGGGCTTGAGCGACTTCGCTATCCCCACGACGTCGTTGTCATAGAAGTAGAGTCCCGGGACTGCGTAGTTGCTTTTCGGCTTTGCGGGCTTCTCCTCAAGCGAGACCGCCTTGCCGCCGCCGTCGAACTCCACCACACCGTATGCGGTCGGATCCTTGACCCAGTAACCGAAGACGGCAGCGCCATCGATGTTCTCATGGCGCCGGAGCTGGGTGCCCATACCGGGCCCGTAGAAGATGTTGTCACCGAGGACAAGCGCGACGGTCTCAGCGCCGATGTGGTCCTCTCCTAGGATGAAGGCTTGGGCGAGGCCATCAGGCGAGGGCTGCTGGACATAGGTGATGCTGATGCCGAACCGGGACCCATCGCCGAGGAGCCGCTCGAAGGATTCTGCGTCGTGCGGTGTAGTGATGACGAGGATGTCCCTGATCCCCGCGAGGATCAAGGTGGAGAGCGGATAGTAAATCATGGGCTTGTCGTACACGGGAACCAATTGCTTGCTCACCCCCAGTGTGATCGGGTGAAGCCGGGATCCGGTGCCGCCTGCCAAGATGATTCCACGCATGCTCCCCATGATCCCTAGGCCCGAGTGCCCATGCCAAATCCGGTATTTTAGGACTCATGCAGCGACTCCTCGTCACCGGCGGCGCCGGGTTCATCGGCTCGAACTTCGTCCACTATGTCCTGAGCCACACGGACCACCACGTCACGGTCCTGGACAAGCTGACGTATGCGGGCAATCTCGAGTCCCTCAAGGGGCTCCCAGGGCAGCGGTTCCGCTTCATCAAGGGGGATATCGGTGATGCCGCCCTCGTCGACGAGCTCGTCAGTGCGGCAGACGCCGTCGTCCATTACGCGGCGGAAAGCCACAACGACAACTCGCTTCACAACCCACGGCCCTTCCTGGACACGAACATCGTCGGCACGTACACGCTCATCGAAGCGGCGAGGAAGCACGGCACGCGTTTCCATCACATCTCCACCGACGAGGTCTATGGCGACCTCGAACTCGGCGACCCGGCACGCTTCACCGAGCAGACTCCGTACAACCCGTCGAGCCCCTACTCGTCAACGAAGGCCGGCTCGGACCTCCTCGTGCGTGCGTGGGTGCGCTCCTTCGGCCTGCAGGCGACGATCAGCAACTGCTCGAACAACTACGGCCCGTATCAGCACGTGGAGAAGTTCATCCCCCGCCAGATCACGAATGTCCTCGACGGCATCCGGCCCAAGCTCTACGGCAAGGGCGAGAACGTGCGGGATTGGATCCACGCGGACGACCACTCTTCGGCGGTCCTGACGATCCTGGAGAAGGGGCGCATCGGCGAGACGTATCTCATCGGTGCGGATGGAGAGAAGGACAACAAGTCCGTCGTCGAACTCATCCTCAAGGCGATGGGACAGCCGGCAGACGCCTACGATCACGTCGTGGACCGACCCGGCCACGACCTGCGCTACGCGATCGACTCGACTAAGCTCCGCAAGGAGCTGGGATGGCTGCCCCAGTACCAGGACTTCGAAGCGGGGTTGGAGGCTACTGTCCAGTGGTACCGCGACAACGAGGCCTGGTGGCGTCCGCAGAAGGCCGAGACCGAGGCGAAGTACAAGGAGCAGGGCCAATGACGGCGTCAGAGCACGGCATCGAGTTCTCCAAGTCCCTCGCGGCGCACGAGACGCCCATTCCCGGCGTCGTCCTCTACGACCTCCCGGTGCACGGCGACAACCGCGGCTGGTTCAAGGAGAACTGGCAGCGGGAGAAGATGGTGGCTCTCGGGATGCCGGACTTCGGTCCGGTCCAGAACAACATCTCCTTCAACGAGAAGGCCGGGACGACTCGGGGCATCCATGCCGAGCCATGGGACAAATACGTCTCGGTGGCCACCGGGCGGATCTTCGGTGCCTGGGTCGATTTGCGCGAAGGCCCGAGCTTCGGCTCGGTGTTCACGGCCGAACTCGACCCCTCGAAGGCGATCTTCATCCCTCGCGGCGTCGGGAACGCGTTCCAGACGCTCGAGGATGGCACCGCCTACACCTATCTCGTCAATGACCACTGGTCCGCCGACGCGCAGAGCCAGTACACGTTCCTCAATCTCTCCGACGAGACGGTCTCGATCCCGTGGCCCATCCCCCTCGAGCACGCGGAGCTCTCTGACAAAGACCGCGCGCATCCCCGCCTTGCGGACGTCACTCCGATGGCCCCCCGCAAGACGCTCGTCCTAGGCGCTGACGGCCAGCTCGGTCGTGCCCTCCGAGAGGCGTACGACGGCGATGCCACCGTTGAATTCGTTGGTCGCCACGAGTTCGACTTGGCTGATCCTGGCGCCTACACGGGACGGAACTGGAAGAACTACTCGACGATCATCAACGCGGCCGCGTACACGGCGGTCGACAAGGCCGAGACGGCCGAGGGCCGTCGGGCTGCCTGGGCCATCAACGTGAGTGCCGTCGCCCAGCTCGCACGGGTCGCCGTCGAGCACCGGCTCACACTCGTCCATGTCTCGAGTGACTATGTCTTCGACGGCACGGCGGAGGTCCACCCAGAGGACGAACCGTTCTCCCCTCTCGGCGTCTACGGGCAGACGAAGGCCGCGGGCGACGCCGTGGTATCGGTCGTCCCGCGCCACTAC
>NZ_DAIUJO010000206.1:0-3238 GCF_036848755.1 Sinomonas sp.
ACCCGTTCGCCGCCGCCCCCGTCATCGCCACCGCCGGGCCCATGAGCCCGGCCACGAGCACCCCGCACAGGGCGCTGATGCCCAGGAAGGCCACGAGCTTGCCCAGGGCCGTGCTGGTGTCGATGAGCCGGCCCCGGCTGCCCGCCCTGCTCACCGCCAACGCTCCGCCTCCACAGGGGTGCTCGGTTCGGCTCCTGGTCTGCCCCCCGCACGGGTGCAGGGGGGTACGCAATCGCTGTAAGCCATGGAGGCCATCATGCAGCACAGGCCCTGAGAGATCTCTAAGAATCCCCGTCATAGCGTCCTGCGGCCGGTGCAGCCTGCCCATTCGGCCGCCGCCATCCCGCTGCATCCAAGGGCTGACAGCTCCAGGCTGCCTTCCTCTCCAGGTCGCGGCCGGCGCCCGTCTGCCAGAGGCCTTCGGCCTGCCATGCCCGCTCCCTTCTGCGCTGCAGGCCCGGGCCGGGCGTGTGGCGTGGGGGTATGCGCGGTGTGCGCTGAGGGGGCGCTGTGCCGCCCTGAGAGGAGGCTGAGCCGGGTGGGGGCCTGATTGGCCACGGGTGGGCTGGGGGCGCATGGTTGGAGCATGGGACGGGTGATTCCGGCCTCCCGGGGGCGTGCCCGTCCCCGGTGGGGTGTGCGCAGGTGGGCCACGGCCACGGCGGTGGCGGTGGTGGGGGCGGCGCTGGTGCTGGGCGGGGTGCTGCTGCTGGTGCTGCTGCAGAACTCCCTGATTGCCACGACCGAGGCCGCCGCCCGGCACCGGGCCCAGGATGTGGCGTACCAGATCACCAGCCAGGACCTCGGGGAGGCCGCCCGGGCCCTGGCGGCGACCGCCTCGGCGGGTCAGTACGTGCAGGTCATCGGCCCCGACGGGTCGGTGGCCGCTTCCTCGGAGCCGGCGGCGGGGGCCGCCCCGCTGACCGCGGCACGGCCGGCTCCGGGGACGATGCTCACCCAGAGCGTGTCCGGCCTGGCCAGCATCGGGGACCCGGATGCCTTCCTCGTCGTCGCCCTGGGCGTGCAGGGCCAGGGCGGCCCCTACACCGTCGTGGTGGCCTCGACAGTCCAGGTCCAGAAGGACACCGTGGCGACCTTGGGCTGGTTCCTGCTCGGGGCAGGCCCGGTGCTGCTGGGCCTGGTAGGGGTGGCGGTGTGGGTCCTGGTGGGCAGGTCGCTGCGCCAGGTCGAACGGATCCGTGCCCAGGTCGCCCGGATCGACGCCGCCCGCCTCGACGAGCGCGTCGAGGTACCCGGGACCGGGGACGAGGTCCACCGGCTCGCGGTGACGATGAACGACATGCTGGGCAGGCTGCAGGCCTCCGACCGGGCCCAGCGGGCCTTCGTCTCCGACGCCAGCCATGAGCTGCGCAGCCCGCTGGCCACCCTCTCGGCCGGGATCGAGGTCGCCGCCGCCGATCCGACCGGGAGGACGTGGGAGGAGATGAAGGAGGTACTGGGCGCGGAGGCATCCCGGATGGGGCACCTGGTCCAGGACCTGCTGACCCTGGCCCGGGCCGAGGACGCGGGCACCCGGATCCGGGTCGAGGACGTGGACCTGGACGACCTGCTCGATGCGGAGGTGCGCAGGCTGCGCAGCCTCGGTCGGCACCGCATCGAGGTGGCCCGGATGGAGCCGGTGCGCGTCGCCGGGGACGCCGCACGCCTGGGCCAGGTCCTGCGCAACGTGCTGGACAACGCCGCCCGCCACGCCCGCTCCCGCATCACAGTCGCCCTCGCGCGGGCCGAGGGCGGGGCGGTCCTGGACGTGGACAACGACGGCGACCCTGTGCCGGAGGCCGAGCGGGAGCGGATCTTCGAGCGTTTCGTCCGCCTGGACGAGAGCCGCTCCAGGGAGTCCGGCGGGGCCGGGCTCGGCCTGGCCATCGCCGCCGGGATCATGTCCGCCCACGGGGGAACGATCACCGCCGAGGAGGCCCCGGGCGGGGGCTGCAGGTTTCAGATCCGCCTGCCCGCCGCCCCGCCCGATCCCTGGGAATCCCTGGAGGTCAGGGGGCCTGGGAGCCCTGGGCCGGGCGGTCGGCGCCCAGCCGGTACCCCATCCCCCTGACGGTCTCGAGGGTGCTCAGCCCGAACGGGGCGTCGATCTTGCGCCGCAGGTAGCCGATGTAGACCTCCACGACGTTCTCGCTGCCCTCGAACGCCGGGTCCCAGACGCTGTCCAGGATCTCGGCCTTGGAGACCACCTGGTCCCGGTGGCGCATCAGGTACTGCAGGAGCCCGAACTCCCGGGCGGTCAGCTCCACCGGGGCATCCCCGCGCCGCACCCTCCGGCTCAGCGGGTCCAGGGACAGGGAGCCCACTTCCAAGAGGACCGGCCTCTCGGGGGCGCCGCGGCGCACGAGCGCGCGCAGCCGGGCGACCAGGACCACGAAGCTGAACGGCTTGGTCAGGTAGTCGTCGGCGCCCAGGTCGAACGCGTCGGCCTGGTCGTACTCCCCGTCCTTGGCCGTGAGCATCAGCACCGGTGCCCACACCGCCCGGGCGCGCAGCTCGCGCAGGACCTCGTACCCGTTCTTCCCCGGCAGCATCAGGTCCAGCACCACCGCGTCGTACGGGTGCTCGGAGGCCGCCCACAGCCCGCTGACCCCGTCATGGACGACGTCCACGACGAAGCCCTCGTTGGACAGCCCCCTGCGAAGGGCCTCGGCCAGGCCCTTCTCGTCCTCGACGACCAGCAGCCTCACAGGCCTCCCCTCTCCGTCTCTCCGCCCGCTCCCTCTGCGCGCCAGTGTCCCACCCGCGCCCTGAGGGTTCCCTGAGAGCAGCGCAGGAGAGGGCTCAGCCTCCGCTCAGGGACGCGTCGGACACTGGATGCAGGACCGGACCGGGACCCGCGGCAGGCAGCAAGCGCCTCGCGGGGGCTCGGACGACCTGGGGCTTTCGGGGCGGTCCGACGGGGTGAAACCCTCCGGGGCGGATCCCGGGCAGCATGCTGCACCGGTCGAGGGGCGAGGCACCGGGCCCGATCAACCGCGCCAGGGCGCTGCTGCGCCGCAGGGGCCGGTTCCTGTTCTTCAATGCCGTCGGCGTGTGCTGGTCGAGGGGCCGGGGGGCCTGCTCGGATTCCCCGCCTGGGGCCTCCTATCCCGTCTGGCAGGAGCGGGAGCCGCGGGATCGCGGTGCGGGCCGCCCTGTCCGCCTTCATCCGGCGGTGCCGTCGGCGGGCGCAGCAGCCCCCAAGGCCGCAGGAAGGGCTTGGGCGCCCTGAACGAGC
>NZ_DAIUJO010000207.1:0-3165 GCF_036848755.1 Sinomonas sp.
TCTCGGCGGAACCTGGGCCTGGCGGGTCCCGTTCCTTGCGAGCATCGTGCTCGTCATCGTCGGCATCATCATCCGCACCAAGGTCCCGGAATCGCCGGTCTTCGAGGATGTCAAGGGCGCGGGCCAGCTGGCGAAGGCGCCGCTCGTCGAGGTCGTCAAGCACGATTGGCGGAACATTCTGCGGGGCATCGGTCTCCGCATCGCCGAGACCGCCGGCTACGCGGTGTCCGTGACGTACATGATCTCGTACCTCAACAGCAAGCACCTTGCCAACACCACCCAGACCCTCATCGCGCTGTGCGTGGCCTCCGCGATCGGCATCTTCGCCACGACTGCCTGGGGGCAGCTCACCGACAGGATTGGGCGCCGCCCGGTCTACCTCTGGTCCTGCACGTTCGCTGTCCTGTTCGGCGTCCCCATGTTCCTCCTCGTCAACACGGGCCTGTTCGTCTTCGTGCTCGCCACGATCGTCGTCGCCTACGCCGTGTGCCAGAACTCCCTCGCGGGCGTCCAGGGAGCGTGGTTCCCAGAGCTCTTCCGCGCCAACACGCGGTCTTCGGGCGCCTCGCTCGCGTACCAGATTTCGGCGATGGTCTCGGGCTTCACACCGTTCATCACGACCATCCTCTACATCGGGCTTGGCTGGCTCGGGCCAGCCCTGCTCTTCAGCGCCTATGGCGCGATCGGCCTGTGGGCCGCCATCAGCACGCGCGAGACGTGGGGCCGCAGCGAGCGCGACGCCGCCGAGAAGGCCGAGGCTGCCTCCCCCCAAGGTGTGGGTGCATGAAGGCGACCTTCTGCACGAAGGCCTCGCGGATCGAGGCGGTAGGAGACGCGGCGTACCGCATCCGTCGGAACGCCCTCCGCATGGGCGAGGTCCAAGGCCAGGGCTACGTTGGGCAGGCGCTCGGCGCCGCGGACATCCTCGCGGCCCTTTACACCGATCAGCTCGACTACCGAGCCGAGGATCCCGAATGGGACGGCCGTGATCGGTTCCTCCTTTCGACGGGCCACTACGCGATCGGGCTCTACGCCGCGCTCGCCGAGGCGGGAATCGTCCCGGTCGAGGAGCTCGAGACCTACGGCTCGGACGACTCGCGGCTGCCGATGTCCGGCATGTCGACCTACACCCCTGGGATGGAGATCTCCGGTGGTTCGCTCGGCCACGGACTCACGATCGCGGTGGGCTACGCCCTCGGGCTGCGAGCCCGGGGAAATCCTGCGCGGATCGTCAACTTCCTCTCCGATGGGGAGCTCGACGAGGGCTCGACGTGGGAGGCAGCCATGGGGGCGGCCCATCACCGCCTCGGGCGGCTCACCGCCGTCGTCGACATCAACGCGCTTCAAGCGGACGGCCCGACCGCCGGCGTCCTCCGGACCGAGCCCGTGGCGGAGAAGTGGGCCGCCTGCGGATGGCGGGTCCAGCGGGTCGACGGGAACGACGTCGCCGCTCTCCTCGAGGCGTTCGATGCGGTCGCGGCCGAGGCGGACGACCAGGGTGCTCCCGCCGTCGTCCTCTGTGACACCAAGGTCGGTCGCGGCGTCCCCCTCCTCGAGGAGCGCGAGAAGGCGCACTTCATGCGGATCGAGGAGCACGAATGGGCCATCTGCCAGAAGCAGCTGGCCGAGGGGCATATGAACCGAGAGAAGGTGGCACCGTGACCACAGCGCCCGCAAAGGCACCCAAGCTCAAGACGTCCGCGATGATCGCGTCCTTTGCTGAGCCCGGGCAGCGGACGACGCCGGCCCCGTTCGGGCACGCGCTCGCCGAGCTCGCGGAGCAGGACGAGCGGATCGTGGGCCTCACCGCCGACCTCGGCAAGTACACCGACCTCCACATCTTCGCCGAGCGGCACCCGGACCGGTACTTCCAGATGGGGATGGCGGAGCAGCTCCTCTTCGGCGCTGCGGCCGGCATGGCCCAAGCGGGCCTCGTCCCGTTCGCCACGACCTACTCAGTGTTCGCGGCCCGGCGAGCGTACGACTTCATCTGCCTCGACATCGCCGAGCCCGAGCTCAACGTCAACATCGTCGGAGGCCTTCCCGGGCTCACGACCGGCTACGGCCCGAGCCATCAGGCAACCGAGGACGTCGCGATCTTCCGCGGCATGCCGAACCTGACGATCGTCGACCCGTGCGACGCCATCGACATCGCACAGGCCGTCCCGCAGCTCGCCGCGACCGACGGGCCGACGTATCTGCGGCTCCTGCGCGGCAAGGTGCCGTCCGTCCTCGACGAGTACGACTATCGCTTCGAGCTCGGCAAGGCCAAGGTGCTGCGCGGAGGCCGCGACGTCGTGCTTGTCTCCTCCGGCCTCATGACGATGCGCGCGCTCCAGGCCGCCGAGGCGCTCGCTGCACACCGCGTGGACGTGGCCGTCGTGCACACCCCAACGCTCAAGCCGTTCGACGAGGAGACCGTCCTGAGCGAACTCGCGGGGGACCGGCTCGCCGTGACGCTCGAGAACCACACGGTGGTCGGCGGGCTCTTCGAGACGGTCGCGGCCGCCCTCGTCCGCAAGGGGCAGCCTGGGCGCGTCGTTCCGATCGGACTGCCCGACCAATTCCTCGACGCCGGGGCGCTGCCCACCCTCCACGACCGGTACGGACTGTCGAAGGAGCGCATCGTTGAGCGCGTCCTGGCCGAGCTTGGCTGAGATGCGGCCGTTCCCCCGCCTATGATGACAGTTAACATCGATCCAAGGAGTCCGAATGGCCGCCACCGCCGCCCTGCTGGGGCTGGAGAAGACGAGCCTGCGTGAGCAGGCCGTGGTGGCGCTGCGCCGCGCCATCACCTCGGGGGACCTCGAGCCGGGACGCCACCTCGTCGAGACGGAGCTGTCCGAACGCCTCGGCATCAGCCGGGGAACGCTCCGCGAGGCGCTGCGCCAGCTTCAGCAGGAGGGGCTCGTGGCGGCGGGCGCGCGCGGTCGCCTGAACGTGCGACACCTTGACGCGAAGGAGATCCGCGACATCTTCGCCGTGCGCGCCGCTCTCGAGTCCCTCGCCACGCAGTCGCTCATCGACCAGCCCCGCCGGGCGCGGATCGTCGGCGAATTGCGGGCGGCCATCGAGGCCATGGAGGACGCCGCGGACCGCGGTCTCGACGACCGGATCGAGGCGGACCTCGACTTCCACCGGCTCCTGTGCAGCCTCACCGGCAAC
>NZ_DAIUJO010000208.1:0-3088 GCF_036848755.1 Sinomonas sp.
CAGTGATCTTCTTCACGTCCGCCCAGGACTCGACCCGGCGCTTCTCCTCGCGGGTGAGGCGGCGGAAGTGCTCGACCTCGGTCAGCTCCTTGGAGCCGAGGCCGCCGAGGACGACCATCGCGCACCGCTCCACGAAGCCCTTGGCCTTGGCCCGGTCCGTCTCGTCGGCCACGGCCTCGAAGTCCTTGAGGGTGTGGGAGATCATCATCTGCCCTACCCCTTCGTTGCGGTTGAGCCGGGTCAGGGAGTCGGCTTTGTCCACGATCCCGCGCCCGACGCGCAGCGCGCGCCAGAACTCGTCCAGGACGATGTTGTAGTTCCGCCGGGGCTCGAGGCCGGCGTCGGCGAGGACCTGGGCGGTGTTGACGGCCTCGAACCCGACCGACCAGCAGGCCAGCAGCCCGGCGGCCTGCTTCTGCGGCTGCGTGTCGGGCAGCGCCGAGAGGTCGAAGCAGACGGAACGGGTCATATCCAGCTGCTCGGTGGTGTGCCGGGAGAACATGTCCCCCAGCGGGCCGGAACCGGTGGCGATGCCGATCAGGGAGGTCCGCAGGGCATCGGTGGCGTCGAGGTAGCGGTCCATGTCTCCCCGGTCCAGGACCACCGTGCGCAGGTCCTCCGGCGCCTCGGCGATCAGCTTCTCCAGGTCCCGTACCAGCGGCACGCCGTCGTGCCGGTCGTAGAGGATCTCCAGCGCCCTGCCCAGGATCAGGTCCTCCTGCTCGGAGGGCTTGGACTCCCTCGAGACGGTGATGAGGGCCATCATCAGGGCCTTGCGCTGCTCGTGCGCGCCTCGGGCCACTTCCTCCCGGAGCGTGCCGGTCAGCCGCTCGACCGCCCGGGCCGAGCCCCCAGGGTCCAGCGGGTTCAGGTAGCCGCGCCCGTTGCCGAGGCGGTTGACCTTCCCGTCAGCCTTCCGGGTGCGCAGGACGTGCTCGCCCTTGACGTCCCCGAGGTACATGCTCGGAACGCCCCGGTAGGCCAGCCACAGGCACATCTTCCCCACCGCGGTGGACTTCCCCAGGGCCGGGTTGGACATGAAGTACACGGACGGATTCGGGATCAGGCCCTCTTCGAAGGCTCCGAAGTGGTCGAGCCCGACCACCTGGCCGGTGATCATCTGCTGGCCCAGCGGCGCACCCGCCAGAGGAGCTCCGGAGCCGGAGGAGAACGGCCACAGCCCGCACACCTGCCGGGACGAGCCACGGTACTCCGGGGGCAGGTCCAGCAGGTTCGCATATCCGCCGCCGGCAATCCGGTACCCGCGCTTGAGCGGGTCGAAATGCCGACTGCGCGGGACGGGCCTGGGGAGCAGGTTCAGCGGGTTCATCAGACTGCCTCTCGGATCTTGGAGGGGACCATGACGTAGTCGGGCAGGACCAGGCCCAGCGGCAGCGACGCGGCGAAGGCGGTGTCCTGGGCGCCGTAGGCCGGACGGACGGTCAGCTGGGACTCCGCGGCCAGGTCCTCCACCCCGTAGCTGACGGCCAGGGCGTCCTCCGCGTTGCGGATGGTGGCCGTGATGACCACGCCGAAGTTGAGCATTCCCGCGTCCTTGGCGACCTCCTTGGCGGTCTGGACCGTCTTGGCGTAGTCGTCGATGGCCCGGAAGTTCGGGGTGCCGGTCGAGGCCGCCCGGTTCTTGGCCGCGTTGACGTCCTTCTCCGCCACGTCCATGGCCCTCGCTGCCGACACCGGGCGGAAGAGGAACGTCACACGCTTCCGGTCCACGTCGCCGGTCGGAGACAGGATCGCCTCGAGCACGTTCGAGAACACCTCCCCGCGCGGGGCCACCGACATGACCCACGACTTCGAGAACCCCGAATCGTGCCGGTACCACTCCCACCCGGCGTTGTGGGCGATCGGGCCGACGTCGTTCCAGGACAGCGACGGAGTGACCTCCTCGGCGTGCGCGGCCGCGATGTGCCTGGCCACCGCGGGATCGTAGGCGCTGCGCACCACCTCGCAGAGGGTCTGGGCGGTGACCGGGTGCGCGTCGCCGGCCCCGCACTGCTCCAGGTGCTCGGTGAGCTTGCCCAGCCGGGCGCCGAGGTCGATGCCCAGGTCCTCGACCTTGCGGGGACGCGGAGCGCCCTGCCGCCAAGCGGTAACCGTCACGGCGAGGAAGGCCCGGGTCACCGGGGCCGACTGCGGGAAGGTCGCCTTGACCTCCTCCATCATCTGCACCGTCGCCTCGGGGGCATCCGGATGACGCCGGGTGTCCACGGCCTGGCGCAGCCGGACCCCGAAGTCCGGGGCCGTCTCCACCGTCACGGACGCCGCTACGACGTCGGACTGCTTGCCGAGGTCGGACAGCCAGCCGCCCCAGTTCGCCACATAGGCGTCAATCGTCTGCGGGTCCTCCAGGGCCAGCCCGGTGGGCTCGCACTCGATCACCACCGTGGCGTGATTGGTGTCGGGCATGAAGACCAGGGCGAAGGCCCGGTCGAACGAGTCCGTGAACTGGTGCAGCTGCGACTTGGCCAGAAGGCCCGGCAGCTGCGCCGTGCCGCTGGGAATGAGCCCGACAGGGCCGGAGCGGTAGAGGTTCGTACGGCGGTTCACGGCCTTCCTATGCGCGCGCTTGGCGACCATGCGGCTGATCCGGGACTGCCCGTGCCGATCCCGCACCGTGAACACCGCCAGGGCGAGGCCCATCACGAGGAAGGTGATGAATCCCCAGACCGGGCCGGCCAGCCGGAACACGAACAGCAGCACCAGCAGCGCCGTGATCATGGCCCAGGTCTCCAGGGCCCCCAGCTTGCCGATGCCCGCAGTGCGCGGCCTGCGCCAGTTCCCGTAGGTCGGCTCCGTGTATGTCGTCTGCTCGCTCATGCCGCACCGCCTTCGCCCAGGACGGCAGCCGCGGGCCCCGAAGTCCCCTGCACAGCGCCGGCACCCCTGAAGGTGGAGACGGTGACGGTGACAGACGCACCCGGGACCAGCTCCGGCACGCCCTGCTGCTTCTTCGTGTCCATGGACTATCCCTTCTGGCTTCCGGACGGGCCTTCGCCCGCCGCTGACTCTGCGGCGCCCTGCACGGCGGCTGCGCCCTTCTTCGCGGCCTGCACGCCGACGGCGGCCGCGA
>NZ_DAIUJO010000209.1:0-3087 GCF_036848755.1 Sinomonas sp.
GGCTACACGCCGAAGTAGAGCTCGAACTCGTACGGGTTCGGGCGGAGCGAGAGGGGAGCGATCTCCTTCTCGCGCTTGTAAGCGATCCAGGTCTCGATGAGGTCCAGGGTGAAGACGCCTCCAGCCTGGAGGAACTCATTGTCGGCCTCGAGGGCGTCGAGAGCCTCCTCGAGCGAGCCCGGAGCCTTGGGGATGTCCTTGGCCTCCTCGGCCGGGAGCTCGTAGAGGTCCTTGTCGATCGGGGCAGGCGGCTCAATGCGGTTGCGGATGCCGTCGATACCGGCCATGAGCTGAGCAGCGAAGGCGAGGTACGGGTTCGACGAGGGGTCAGGCGCGCGGAATTCGATGCGCTTCGCCTTCGGGTTGGTGCCCGTGATCGGAATGCGAATACCGGCCGAGCGGTTGCCCTGCGAGTAGACCATGTTGACGGGCGCCTCGAAGCCCTTGACGAGGCGCTTGTACGAGTTCACCGTCGGGTTCGTGAACGCCAGGACAGCCGAGGAGTGCTTGAGCAGGCCTCCGATGTACCAGCGTGCGAGGTCCGAGAGGCTCGCGTAGCCCTTCTCGTCGTAGAAGAGCGGCTCGCTGCCGTTCCACAGCGACTGGTGGCAGTGCATGCCGGAGCCGTTGTCACCGAAGATCGGCTTCGGCATGAACGTGACCGACTTGCCCCACTCGGTCGCGGTGTTCTTGATCACGTACTTGAACTTCTGCAGGTCGTCCGCAGCACGCACAAGGGTCGAGAACTTGTAGTTGATCTCCGCCTGGCCCGCGGCGCCGACCTCGTGATGCGACCGCTCGACCTCGAGACCGACGGCGTCGAGGTTGAGCACCATCGCGTCGCGGAGATCGGCCTGGTGATCGACGGGGGAGACGGGGAAGTAGCCACCCTTGAACGGCGTCTTGTTGCCGAGGTTGCCGCCTTCTTCCTCGCGACCCGAGTTCCACGGTGCCTCGATCGAGTCGACCTTGTAGAACGAACCCTGCGGGGAGGACTCGAACTGGACGTTGTCGAAGACGTAGAACTCCGCCTCCGGAGCGAAGAACGCCGTGTCGGCGATGCCGGTGGAGGCCAGGTAGGCCTCGGCGCGCTCGGCGACACCGCGCGGATCGCGGTGGTACGGCTCACCCGTGCGGGGGTTGACGATGGAGAAGTTCAGCGCCAGCGTCTTCTCCACGCGGAACGGGTCCACGTAGGCAGTGGTCACGTCCGGGATCAGCTGCATGTCGGACTCGGCGATGCCCTGGAAGCCGCGGATGGACGAGCCGTCGAACAGCTGTCCGTTGACGAAGAAGTCCTCGTCCACCGTCTTGGCGGGGACGTTGAAGTGCTGCTGGACGCCGGGAAGGTCGGTGAAGCGGATGTCGACGAACTTGACATCCTCGTCCTTGATGAATGCGAGGACTTCCTCCGCAGACTTGAACATCTGTTCTCCTTACAGATCGGGATGGCACGCATCGGGCGCGAAACGGCGGCGCGCAGGCTGTATCGCCGCGCGGGCGGCGCCGTGCTGCAACGCGACCCAGCCTACGAACGCGGCGTTACTCGGCAGTGTCCGTATTGTTTCGGCGAGGTTACATCACACCGCTCCTGCTTTGCCTACGCTAGGCGGCATTATGCGGAACCACCAAGGCGAGGACGTCACAGAACAGCCAACTAGACTGGATCGGTGATCGACCGCAGAGACCTCAGCTCCTGGATCAGTGGACCGCCGACCGAACCGGGCCACTATCCGGGGCGCGCTCTCGGCCTGCCGCGCACCGGTCGTGGTTCGATCGCGCGCCCCGGTCGCCGCGTCGTCGCCCTGTGCATCGATTGGGCCGCGTGCCTGCTGATCTCGACGGCGTTCTTCAACGGCAATTCGTCCGCGACCCTGGGCATCTTCGCGCTCGAGCAGATCGTCCTCGTCGGCACAGTCGGCTACAGCTTGGGGCACCGCGTGCTGGGGCTCAAGGTGGTCAGGCTCGGCGGCGCCCCCGCGGGGATCCCGGCGGCCATCCTGCGAGCCGTGCTGCTGTGCCTCGTCATTCCCGCAGTTGTCTTCGACGCCGACCAGCGGGGGCTCCACGACAAGGCCGCCAAGACGGTCCTCGTGCGCGTCTAGCCAGCTGGCGACAACGCTGAGGGCCCGGACGGATCGTCCGGGCCCTCAGCGTTTCACGAGCGAGGTTTCAGAACAGCAGGGTCAGCGACCGCGCATCGCACGCCGGTCGGGGCGGATGCGAGTCGGGTCGATGCCCTTGGGGATCGGAAGACGCGGACCGAGCGATGCGAGCCGCTTGTTGATGGCCTGGACCTCGACCTTCGTCAGCTCGGGCTTGAGCTTCTGCATGCGCTTGGCAACCTTGTCGAGCGGGGTCTGGCCTTCTTCGCGCCCGGTCTCGATCACGGTGATGGGAACGTTGGGGAGGATGCGCACGAGCCGCTTTCGCTCCGACTCGATGAGGGGGCGGACACGGCTCGCGGGGCCCTCCGACACGAGCACGACGCCGGGGCGCCCTACCGCGCGGAACACGAGATCCTGCGTGCGGGGGTTCATGGCGACCGGCTGCTCCTCGACGATCCAGCCGCGACGCAGGGTGTTGAGAGCGGCGCCAGCCGCACCGGGCTGGCCCTCGATCTGGGAGAACGCGGCCCGCTCGGCCCGTCGGCTGAGGACCAGGATCGCCCCCAGCACCCCGAGGAGGATGCCGACGATGAGGCCGGTGATCCAGTTGTCGAGCAGGGCGCCCACCAGCACGCCGAGACCGACGACGACGAGGAACACCAGCGCCATGAGCCAGACGACGTTCGGGTCCGCTCGTCGGGTCATCTGGAAGACCTGGAGCATCTGCTGGAAGCTGTTCGGCTTCTTCGCCTTCTTCGGAGCTCGATCCGAGGGCGTGTTGGGGGTGTTCTTCGCCATAGTGCTTCAATTCTAAGTGAAACGCCGCCCTCCCAGACCTCGTCGGGGAGGGCGGCGTGCGAAAGGCGCGCGGTGGCCCGGGTGGGTCAGTGGGCCTGGGCGGCGATGAGGCTTGCGGCTTCCTGCCGGGTGGTGCCGGAGGACTCGATGTGGGCCAGCTGGGGCGGGATCTCGCGGCCCT
>NZ_DAIUJO010000210.1:0-3041 GCF_036848755.1 Sinomonas sp.
AGACCGGTTACGGCCTCACACCCGAGAGCGAGGCGCTGCTCCTCGACGTGGCGCGAGAGCTCACGCCCGAGACCACCTTCCTCGGGGCGCACATCGTCCCCGCTGAGTACCGTGGCGATCGCGCCGGCTACCTCAACCTCTTGAGCGACGTCATGATCCCCGCATCCGCAGGGACCGCCAGGTGGTGCGACGTCTTCTGCGAGTCGGGCGCATTCGACGTCGACGAGTCACGACGGGTTCTGCTCGCCGCCCGGGAACACGGCATGGGGCTCAAGGTGCACGCCAACCAGCTGAGCGCTGGCGGGGGCGTCTCGCTGGCGTGCGAGATGGACGCCGCCTCGGCAGACCACTGCACGCACCTGGCACCGTCTGACGTGGAGGCGCTGGCGAGCTCGCGGACGGTCGCGACGCTCCTGCCGGTGAGCGACTTCTGCACCCGGCAGCCGTACGCGGACGCGAGGGCGCTCCTCGACGCCGGGGCGACGGTCGCCCTGGCGACCAACTGCAACCCGGGCTCGAGTTTCTGCACCTCGATGCCCCTCGCGATGGCGCTCGCGGTTCGTGAGTGCGGGATGTCTGCCGACGAGGCTCTTTGGTCCGCCACATTCGGCGGGGCAGCGGCCCTCCGGCGCAGCGACATCGGACGGCTCTCCCCGGGTTTCCGGGCCGATGCGCTCGTCCTCGACGCGCCGTCACGGGACCATCTCGTCTACCGCCTCGGCGCCAATCTCGTGTCCGCCGTCCTGAAGGATGGGAAGTGGGCCCGCGGCCACCTGTCGTGACCGGATGGTGTGCACGTAACCTGGGGTTATGTCCGCCGACGAGCGCCGCACCGACTCAGGGATAGAGATCAAGGCCGTCTACTCGGCGTCCGACCTCGAAGGCTGGGAGGCCGACAAGCAGCTCGGCGCGCCCGGCGGCTACCCCTACACCCGCGGGATCTACCCGACCATGTACCGCGGGCGCCCCTGGACGATCCGCCAGTACTCCGGGTTCGGCACGGCGGAGTCCACCAACGAAAGGTGGCGGTTGCTGCTGGCCGGCGGCGGCACGGGGCTGTCCTGCGCCTTCGACCTGCCCACCCAGATGGGTTACGACTCCGACCACCCGCGGGCGGAGGGCGAGGTCGGCAAGGTCGGCGTCGCCATCGACTCGATCGACGACATGCGGATCCTCCTCGGCGGCCTTCCCCTCGACAAGGTCACGACGTCGATGACGATCAACGCCACCGCCTCGATCCTCCTGCTCCTCTACCAGCTCGTCGCCGAGGAGCAGGGAGTTGACCCCACCCGGCTCGGCGGCACCATCCAAAACGACATTCTCAAGGAGTACGTCGCCCGCGGGACCTACATCTACCCGCCGCGGCAGTCGATGAGGCTGATCACCGACATCTTCGCCTACTGCCGCGAGAATCTCCCCAGCTGGAACACCATCTCGATCTCCGGCTACCACATCCGGGAGGCCGGCTCGACAGCCGTTCAGGAAATCGCCTTCACGATCTCCAACGGCATCGCGTACGTCCAGGCGGCGGTCGACGCGGGCCTTCCCGTGGACGAGTTCGCGCCTCGCCTGAGCTTCTTCTGGAACGCGCACAACAACTTCTTCGAGGAGGTCGCCAAGTTCCGGGCTGCCCGGCGGATGTGGGCGCGCATCATGACCGAACGTTTCGGGGCCAAGGACGAGAAGAGCAAGCTGCTCAGGTTCCACACCCAGACCGGGGGATCCACCCTTACCGCCCAGCAGCCTGAGAACAACATCGCGCGCGTGACGATCCAGAGCCTCGCCGCGGTGCTCGGCGGGACGCAGAGCCTCCACGCCAACGGATACGACGAGGCACTGGGGTTGCCGACAACCAAGGCCGCGACCATCGCGCTCCGGACGCAGCAGATCATCGCCAACGAATCCGGCGTGGTCGACACCGCCGACCCTCTCGCCGGCTCGTACTTCGTGGAAGCCCTCACCGACGCGATCGAGCAAGAGGCGTGGGGCTACCTCGAGAAGATCGACGGCATGGGAGGGTCCGTGGCGGCGATCGAAGCGGGTTACATGCAAGACGAGATCGAGCAGGCTGCGTACTCGTACGCCAAGGCCGTCGATGCCGGCGAGAAGGTGATAGTCGGCGTCAACAAGTTCCACGACGACCAGCCCGACTCGACGGAGGTGTTCCCGATCGACCCCGCGCTGGAGCGCCACCAGGTAGACCGCGTGCGGCGCACCAGGGCCGAGCGCGATCAGGCCTCAGTCGATGCCGCGCTCGCGGACGTCGCGTCCGCAGCCAGGGGGACACAGAACCTGCTGCCCCCGATGAAGGAAGCCCTGCGCCGAAGGGCGACGCTGGGCGAGGTGAGCGACGTCCTGCGCGCCGAGTTCGGCGTCTACCAGCCGAGCCGCTAGGAGAACGAGTGCCCGTCCGCTTCGCAATCATCGGGGGGGGCCCGGGCGGCAACACCGCCGCGACCTACGCCGCGCGCCTCGGGGCCGAGGTCACGCTGATCGAGCGCGACGTCATCGGAGGGGCGGCCCACCTGTGGGACTGCATCCCGTCGAAGACCATGATCGCCACCGGCGGGGCTATGAGCTTCACCCGGCGGGTGGAGGGCATGGGTCTGACGCACCAGGACCCGCTTCTCGACCTGACGGCGCAGCGCCGGCGTGTCGAAGACATCGAAGCCCACCTCTGCGAACAGGTGACGACCCTCCTGGAGAGCCAGGGGGTGCGGATCATCCGCGGGAGCGGCCGGGTGAAGGGCCCCCACGAGGTGGTGGCCGAGACCGAAGCGGGCATCGAGGAGATCGACGCCGACGCCATCCTGATCTCGACGGGCAGCAGGCCGCGCATCCCGGCATGGGCGAACCCCGACGGGGATCGGGTGCTCACTACCCGCCAGGCGTACCCGCCACCGGAGATGCCCGAGCACCTGGTGGTCATCGGCTCCGGTGTCACCGGCGTCGAGTTCGTCCACATGTTCAGTTCGTTCGGCTCGAGGGTCACCCTCATCGTCAGCCGCCAGCAGGTCCTGCCGAGCAAGGACCCCGAGGTG
>NZ_DAIUJO010000211.1:0-3005 GCF_036848755.1 Sinomonas sp.
TCGAAGTAGCCGGTGCCCACTTCGCGCTGGTGCTTGGTCGCGGTGTAGCCGCGGTCCTCAGAGGCGAATTCGCGCTCCTGGAGCTCGACGTAGGCGCTCATCCCGTTGCGGGCGTAGCCGTGGGCGAGGTCGAACATCGAGTAGTTGAGGGCGTGGAAGCCCGCGAGGGTGATGAACTGGAACTTGAAGCCCATGGCCCCGAGCTCGCGCTGGAACTTCGCGATCGTGGAATCGTCGAGGTGCTTCTTCCAGTTGAATGAGGGCGAGCAGTTGTAGGCGAGCATCTGGTCCGGGAACTCGGCCTTGACCGCCTCGGCGAACTTGCGGGCGAGGGACAGGTCCGGGGTGCCGGTCTCCATCCAGATCAGGTCCGAGTACGGGGCGTAGGCCTTGGCCCGGGCGATGCAGGGCTCGACGCCGTTGCGCACCTTGTAGAAGCCCTCCGGCGTGCGCACCGGCTGTCCCCCTTCGCGGAGGATGAATTCCTGGTCCCGCTCGTCCACGTCCGAGGTGATGAGCGTTGCGGCCTCGGCGTCGGTGCGGGCGATGATCACGGTCGGCACGCCGGCGACGTCGGCGGCGAGCCGGGCAGCGTTGAGGGTGCGGATGTGCTGCTGGGTCGGGATGAGCACCTTCCCGCCGAGGTGGCCGCACTTCTTCTCCGAGGCGAGCTGGTCCTCCCAGTGAACGCCCGCGGCCCCGGCCTGGATCATCGACTTCATGAGCTCGTACGCGTTCAGCGGGCCGCCGAAGCCGGCCTCCGCGTCCGCCACGATCGGCACGAGCCAGTCCACTGCCTCTCCGTCGACGACGGACGCCTTGCCCTCCGAGAACTCGATCTGGTCCGCGCGGAGGAGTGCGTTGTTGATCCGGCGGACGACGGCGGGCACCGAGTTGGCGGGGTAGAGGGACTGGTCGGGGTAGGTCTGCCCCGAGAGGTTCGCGTCCGCGGCGACCTGCCAGCCGGAGAGGTAGATCGCCTTGAGGCCGGCCCTGACCTGCTGCACGGCCTGGTTGCCGGTGAGGGCCCCGAGGGCGTTGATGTAGCCGGCGCCGTCGGCCCGGCCCTCCGTCACGGCCTTCCACAGCTTCTCCGCACCCAGCCGGGCGAGCGTGTTCTCCTCGACGACCCGGCCCCGCAGCTTCACGACGTCCTCGGCCGTGTAGTCGCGCTGGATGCCCTCCCAGCGAGGATCAGCCGACCACTCGAAAGTGAGGGCCTCGGCCTGCTGCTCAATGCTCTGCGGCTGGGCTGCGCTGCTGGACTGCTCGCTCATCGCTGTCTCCTTCGACGGGTCCTCCGGCTGCTCCGCCGGGAGGAATTCTTCGTGACAACAACTTTTCCGCCTCTGCAACCCGCTCGATAGAGAAAAATGCTGGAAAGAAGTGCAGATCTTCACGTATTCTCAAGAAATGTCGCCTGCACCCTCTTGGGCCCGCCCTGCCGGACCGTCAGCCGCTGTCCGCAAGGGGCTCGACGCCGGGGCCGGGGCGGGAGTGGATGTCATCAGCCTCGGACGGCGAGTACGCCACCTGCGCAAGGCTGCGGGCCTCACGCTGGACGAGCTGGGGGCTGCCGTGGGTGCCGCGGCGAGCCAGTTGAGCCTGATCGAGAACGGCAAGCGCGAGCCGAAGCTCGGCCTCCTGCAGCAGCTCGCGGGGGCGCTTGGCGTGGGCGTGGATGCGTTGCTCGGTGCCGAGCCGCCGAGCCGCCGTGCCGCCCTCGAGATCGAGCTCGAGCGGTACCAGCGCAGCCCGCTCTACGAGTCCCTCAATCTGCCGAAGATCCGCATCAGCTCGCGGACTCCGCTGGATGTTCTCGAGTCTCAGCTCGGCCTGCTGCGCGAGCTCGAGCGCAAGCTCAACGAACAGGTCGCAACCCCCGAGGAGGCCCGCCGCGCCAACGGCGAGCTGCGGCGCATGATGCGCGAGCGCGGAAACTACTTTCCCGAGTACGAGGCCGAGGCCCAGAAGGTGCTGAAGGCCGTCGGCTACCCCGGGGGCCCGCTCAGCCAGCACCTCATCTCCGACATCGCGAACCACCTCGGATTCACCCTCTACCACGTGGGCGACCTGCCGCATTCGACCCGTTCGGTCACCGATCTGAAGAATCGCCGGATTTATCTCACCCAGAACCAGCGCTCGGACCACGACCCCCGTTCGGTGCTCCTCCAGGCCCTCGGCCATTACGTGCTGGGCCACGAGACGCCGGGCAGCTACGGCGATTTCCTCGCCCAGCGAGTGGCCACCAACTACTTCGCCGCGGCTCTTCTGCTGCCCGAGCACACAACGGTCGACTTCCTCCAGCAGGCCAAGGCCCGCAAGGAGATCTCCGTCGAAGACCTCCGCGACGCGTTCGCGGTCAGCTATGAGACCGCCGCCCACCGGTTCACGAACCTCGCGACCCAGCATCTCGGCATCACGACCCACTTCCAGAAGACCCATCAGAGCGGCATCATCTACAAGGCCTACGAGAACGACGGCGTGAACTTCCCGATGGACCACACGGGGGCCATCGAGGGCCAGCCTTCCTGCAAGGCGTGGACGAGCCGGGCGGTCTTCGACGTCCCGGACAAGTTCAGCTCCTACAGCCAGTACACGGACACGATCAACGGCACGTTCTGGTGCACGGCCCGCACCGAGCGCAGTGCCAGCGGCGAGTTCTCCCTCAGCGTCGGGGTGCCGTACCAGCACGTCAAATGGTTCAGGGGGCGGGAGACCACGGCGCGGGCAACGTCCCGCTGCCCTGACCCCGAGTGCTGCCGGCGGCCCCCCGCGCAGCTCAGCGCCCACTGGGCCGGCAACGCGTGGCCCTCGGCTCGCGCGCACTCCCACCTCCTCGCAGCGATGCCGCCCGGCGCCTTCCCCGGCGTCGACGAGACCGAGGTCTACGCCTTCCTCGAGGCCCATTCCGGCGCCTGACTCCTCAACCGGGAGGGCCGGGACGAGATGGCCGGGACGAGATGGCCGGGACGAGATGGCCGGGGGAAGATGAGCGGGACATC
>NZ_DAIUJO010000212.1:0-2968 GCF_036848755.1 Sinomonas sp.
CGACCCGTCAGCTAGAAGAACGCCGGACCCAAACACCGTTTCTGAGACACTCCCGTGACCTCCGCCGTCGTCCTTTGAGTTCCTGGGGAAGGCGGCCCGGGTAATGAGGAAGCTGGCGCGGATACTGGGGAACCCGGCGCAGGTCCCGGGGAAGCCGATGGTGGAGCTGGGGAAGCCGAGCGGAAGTTGGGGAGGCTGGCGGTGGAGTCGGGGAACCCGGCGCAGGTCCCGGCAGATCGCCGGTCAGAGGGCCGCGCGCGTCAAAGTCCCGTCCACTCGGCGGAGGATCCCCAGCGGGTTCTCGTCTCGGAGTGCCGCCGGAAGGACTCCTTGGGGCGCGTCCTGGAAGGTCACGGGCCGCTGGAACCGGCGCACCGCCGTCGCCCCCACCGAAGTGTGGAGCGCCGACGTCGTGGCCGGCCACGGCCCGCCGTGGTGCTGCGACCATGTGACCGCGACCCCCGTCGGCCACCCGCCGAAGAGGACGCGGCCAGCATGCTCAGCCAGACGGTCGGCGAGCGCGGCGACGTCCTCGCCCGCCTCTGCGTGAAGCGTCGCCGTGAGCGATCCGCCGACTGCGTCGAGAACTGCGTCGCGCTCGGCCTCGTCGCGGTACCGGACAAGGAGCGTCGCGGGCCCGAAGCACTCCTCGAGGAGAACGTCGGGGCGTTCGACGACGCGCGCGGCGTCGACGGCCAGCACCACAGGGCTCGCGGACCCGTCGCTGGCTTCCTGGGCAGCCTCCCCCAGCACCACGGCGGCGCCACCCTCGGCGACGAGCCGCTGCACTCCTTGGGGGAACGCTGCGGCGATGCGCGCCGTGAGCATCGGACCGCCGTCGTGCGCTGACGCCTCGGCGGCGAGGGCGGACTCGAAACCGGATCCGGCAGGGACGAGCACGACGCCCGGCTTGGTGCAGAACTGGCCCACGCCCAGGGTGAACGAGCCGGCAAGTCCCGCCGCAAGTTCGGCCGTGCGAGCCAGTGCAGCGGCGGGGGTGATGACGACGGGATTGATCGATCCGAGTTCGCCGTAGAACGGGATCGGCTCGGGCCTCGAGCTCGCAAGGTCGAACAGGGCCCGGCCTCCGGAAAGGGAGCCCGTGAATCCCACGGCCTTGATGCCGGGAGCCTGGACCAAGGCCTGGCCCGCCTCACGCCCCAAGACCAAACCGAAGATCCCGGCCGGGGCGCCTGCGCGAGAAAGCGCTTCCGCGACGAGGCGCGCGGTTCGCACCGAAAGCTCCGGATGCCCAGAATGGCCCTTCACGACGACGGGACAGCCCACGGCGAGCGCACTGGCCGTGTCGCCCCCCGCAACCGAGAACGCGAAGGGGAAGTTGCTCGCGGAGAAGACGGCGACGGGTCCGAGGGGTCTGAGGATCCGGCGCAGGTCGGGCTGGGGCGGGGTCGCCTCGGGTCGCGCGCGGTCGATGATCGCTTCGAGGTACGCGCCGTCGCGGACGACGGCGGCAAAGAGCCGCAGCTGGCCCGTGGTCCGCGCGACCTCGCCGGTGAGGCGCGGGATCGGGAGGTGGCTCTCTCGGGAAGCGATTTCTACCAGTTCGTCCCGCGCGTCGTCGAGGGCGTCGGCGACCGCCTCGAGCCAGCGGGCGCGATCGGCATCGTTTGCCGAGGCGCTCGCGGCGGACGCGCCCTGGGCAGCATCCACGGCAGCGGCCACGAGCTCGGGCGCGCTGTCCTCTACACGGGCGGGGACGACAGCTTCGGTGGGGATGGTGGTCATAGCTTCTCCTGACGGCGCACAAAGGTTGGAAGGTCCGCGAATTCGAGCCCTAGCCCGGGCGCGTTCTCGATGATCACCTGGGCGCCCTTGCGGCGCACGGGCGAGGGCGTGGCGAGGACACCGAGGGTCTCGAAGGCAGTGTCCTCGACCTCCTCGACTTCCGTCTGTCCGGGAAGGGTCGCGGCCAGTTGGGCCGAGAGGTCGGTGAGGAGGTGCGGAGCAAGTCCGGTGGACCCGCTCAGGGCGAGGGCGGCGATGCGGCGGAAGGGCGTGATGCCCCCGACCCGCACGATGTTGGGCTGGATGATGTCGCACGCGCCGGCCGCGATGTACTCGCGGAACCGCTGGAGCGTGTGCAGGTTCTCGCCGACGGCAAGGGGGACCCGGGAACTCCGCCGCAACTGGACGTGGCCTTCGAGGTCCTCGGCCCGAAGCGGTTCCTCGAGCCAATGGGGGTCGAAGCGTTCAAGGGCTCTCGCGGCGCGCCGAGCGGTCGGCAGGTCCCACCGCTGGTTGGCGTCCACCATGAGCCGGCGGCGCGGCCCGATCAGTTCGCGCACCGCGGCTACCCGCTCTATGTCTTCCGCGAGCTCGGGCCGGCCGACCTTGATCTTGACGCCTCCGTACCCGGCGTCGATCCATCGGCGCACCTGATCGAGCAGTTCATCGAGCGGGTAGTGGAGGTTGACCCCGCTTCCGTAGGCCGGAAGGACCGAACGACGGCGGCCGAGCAGGTCGACGACGGACGTGCCCAGCCGCTTCCCCAAGAGGTCCCACAGCGCGAGGTCGAGGCCAGCGAGAGCGATCGTCGTCAGCCCTCCGCCCCCGGCTTCGTGGAGGTGGCCCCATAGTCTGTCCCAGACTGCCTCGGGATGGGTCGGCCCGTTGAGGGCCTGGGGAGCGATATCGTGGTGGAGCAGGCTCTCCACCGCCCGCGCGCCGACCGTGGGAGTCCAGCTGAAACCGGTTCCCATTGCTCCGTCCGAATCCGCGACCTCGACGACGACGAAGTGCACCTCGGGCACGTCAGGTCCCCAGGGCCGCGGAAGCCGGGGGGTCAAAACGCGAGTTGCGACCGAGGCGAGCACCGGCTCGGATGCGCTGCTCACCGAACTGCCAGCTCGTCGTCGTCGGTCCGGTCCGCCCGGGACCCAGCGACGGCGTCCCCAGCGACGGCGTCCCCAGCGAGTTCGCGCCCCACGGCGAGGATCCGCTCGAGCTC
>NZ_DAIUJO010000213.1:0-2958 GCF_036848755.1 Sinomonas sp.
AGCACGGCGGCGACGTCGCGCACGCTCAGACAGCCCAGTGCGGGCGCACGGTGACGGACTTCGGCAGCAGCGGCCCGCCGGCTCATCGTCGTGGCTGGCGTCCGGGGGAGTGGCCACAATGTCAGCTGACGATCGTCGCTTGCGGTGAGTCGGGCGAGGCCCGCCAGGGCCTCGCCACAGAATGGAGCTCGCGGCGCAGCCGCGTCCTTCTGGGCTTTTTCCTTGCGCGCGTGCGGGGGGTCTTCTTCTCTCTTAAGGTGAGAACCGCCTAGGGCGGGAGGGGTCTCAGTCTTGTCCACAGCGCTCGCGGCCGCGTCAACGGCCGCGAGAGGAGCCGGCATACAGACAACGTAGACGGCGGCTTCGTTGGTGCGCTCTGAGCCGTCCTCTGGGAGGGAGGCGTAGGGGGCTGTGCGGCCGCTGGCCACGAGGCCCAGGAGGCCCCATTCGCGCAGCGTGCGAAGGTAGCGGGCGACGCTGGCGCGGGAGACCCCAACGCGCTCCATGAGGAAGGCCCACGTGGGCCGGCTGGTCATCGTCTCGTAATCGGCGCGCTCGATGACGGCGCGGAGGCAGGCCATGAGCCGCGCGCGGCGGCCCGCGGTGCATCGGGCCCACTCTGGGCGGCCGCGGAGCGCTGCGAGGGCCTGGCGGCCGTGTGCGGCGCGCACGGAGCCGGAAGGGACGGCGGTGAGCACAACGTCTCTGTGCGTCTCACGACGCCGGCTCACACGGCGCAGGCGCAAAGGCTGCACGGCGGATGTCGACTTTGACACGCCAGATTCTTCGGCGAGAGGACGCGACAGACGGGCAGCCTCCGCTACCATGTAGACAGTTCCTTTCCGTGAGGAAGGTGCACTAAAGGGACCCACCCGCGAGGGAGGGTTTCGGATCCGCCACCCGCGACCCGCCAAGATCTGGGGTGGTGGAGGACTTGTGAGAGGGCCCGCGAAAGCGGGCCCTCATCCGTTAAGCGGCCGGGATAGGCAGCTCCTCAGGCTGGGGCTTGGGCTTGGGGAAAACAGGCAGGCCGCCGTTCTCCTCCAGATAGCGCACAAGGTCATCGAGATAGAGGCCCACCGAGCGGCCCGAGTCTTCCGCGGCGGTGTTGACTGCCTGTCGACGTTCGGGCCTCACCCTGCCCTGCAAGAGCACGAGGTGGAGGCCATCAGGCTGACGGACGCGTCCCGGTTGTGTACTCATGGTCGTTAACCTGCCATCGCCCGCATGCATACGGAGGCATTTCGGGGGGCGTGTCTCGCGGAACTTTGGCGTTCCTGCGGCCTCATTCGCCTAGCAGGTGCCGCATGAATGCCGCGGCCTTGGCTTCGAGGGCGGCGCGGTCGAGCTGATAAATCGGTCCTCGCCGGTACCCGGCACCCTGCCCGAGCACGGTCACAATGCCCTCTTCCCTGAGCTGGGCCACGTGCTTGTAGACCTGCTGGTAGATGACACCGATGCGGGAGCCGATCTCTGCTGTGGTCGCACCTTCGGGGTGCTGGGCGAGGTCTCTGATGATCTCTGCGCGCAGAGTGCCTACCTGGAACACGCTCATTGCCGCCCTCGCATCATCGCTGGGGTTGGACGGCGGCACATAGGTACGGGGCACCTGTCCATTCTGCCTAACCTTCCTTGATTCCCTCACAATAACTATTATAGTTATGGTCAGTAGATCTTTAAAAGATATGCTATCAGCGGGACACAGGGGGTGCCATGGAAGCCGGGACAAGTCGCAGACACTGCGGCGCACGGAGGGCCATGGGCGCTGTCGCCATTGAGACGGCGTCATGTGACATGCGGTTGTCGGAGCGGTCTGCAAGAATCCGGCCGTTAGCAAAACGAGTGTATGAATCTCACGGAGCCCTCGATCGAGGGGCCTTCGAGTCCTTGGGGGGATCGATGAACGCTGTCCAGATAGCGCACATGGTGGGCCCGATGTGGTCCGTCGACGGCCGCCCTGTGGTCGTGCCCGCCGATGCCTCCGCTCCCGCTGTGCTCCTGGCACACGTGGCCTCCGTCGTCGTGGCCCCCGGCCCGTGGCCGGTGCGGGTGACCGACGGCGCGCTCCAGCTGGACCTCGTGCTCGGCGTCGACGGCTCGGTCGCCGAAGTGAGCACTGAGGTGCCTGCGGCGGGGAAGTGGTGGCGGCGATGAACGCGGGAGCGGGCATCGGCGCTGCGGTCCTGGCCGTGGTGATGGTCCCGGTGCTGGTCGTGGTCGTGTTCCTGGGCGCGGGAGGGAAGGACTCCACGCTGAGCGCGTGCACAGGCGTGGGGAACGTGACTGTGAGCGCGCCGGGCGGGAAGGTCTCCGGATACGGCGGGGAAGAGCTGGCGAACGCCGTCACGATCGTGAAGGCGGGCCAGCAGATGAACGTCCCGGCCGAGGGCCTGCTGATCGGGGTCATGACGGCCATGGGCGAGTCCGGGCTGAGGAACCTCAACTACGGCGACGACATCCACGGCGTGACGAACCCTGACGGGTCGCCCACGTGCTCACTGGGCCTGTACCAGCAGCAGTGGTGCCTGCCCGGAGCCCCGTGGGGGTCGAAGGCCGACGTGACGGACCCGGGCAGGTCGGCCGCGGCGTTCTTCAAGGCACTCCTGAGGCTCGCGGGCTGGCAGGGCATGGCTCCCGACGTCGCCGCGCACCGCGTGCAGGGAAACTACTCCCCGGCCGGATACACCAAGTACATCGGCCCGGCGCAGGCCGTCCTGTCCACGATCACGGGCGGGAAGGTCACGGCCGGGTCCGGCGGCTGCGCGGCCGACGCCGCCCTGGCCGGCTCCTCCGGGGCGGGGGATGACTACCCATGGAAGGGCACGACGCTCAACGCGAACAACCCGGTGACCTCGTTCGCGTACCGGAACTGCACTGACTTCGCCTGGTGGCGGCTCATGCAGGAGCTCGGGCTGCCCCAGCCTGTGAACTCGGCCAGGCTCGGCTTGGGGGACGGGG
>NZ_DAIUJO010000214.1:0-2916 GCF_036848755.1 Sinomonas sp.
GGACGCCCTCAAGCCGGGCGTGGCCCAGGCGGCGACGAACGTCCTGCAGGACGTCATCACCAAGGGTTCGGGCCTGCTCATCCCGCAGAAGCTCGGCGTTCCGGACGCGGCCAAGACGGGCACCAACCAGTACAACAACCAGACATGGGTCGTCGGCTACACGAAGGGCCTGTCCACGGCGTCGTTCTTCGGCAACCCCTTCACGGCGAACCCCGCCAACCCCGGGCAGAACGTCACGGTGAACGGCAAGTTCTATCCCGTCATCGACGGCGCCTACATCGCCGGCCCCCAGTGGGCGCAGTACATGCAGCAGGCGGTCGGCTACTACGACCACGGCAACTTCGACCCGCCGCCCCAGAACCTCATCGGCTGAGGCCGGAGGCCAGGGGTAACGGATAGTTCTGCCACCGATCTAGTTCTGGCCTAGAATAGGTCTATGACAGAACAGTTCTGCCTGCTGGTGCCCGAGAGGAGCCCAGCGGAGGGGCGCCACCAAGGGATCCGGCGGTGAGTTCAACGACCGCCCCGAGTGGGGCCAAGCTGCGGAGCGAGGGAGCGTGGCTCCTGCGCCTGACCGCGGTGACTCTTCTCGTCGGCCTCGGCGCCGGCGTCGTCGGAATTGCAGTGGACCTTGCGCTGCAGCTCATCGAGCATCTCGCCTTCGGCTACACGAGCGGGACGCTGCTCGACGGCGTCACGCAGGCGCCCCCGTGGCGACGATTTGCGTCGCTCGTCGCGGCCGGCGTCGTCGGCGCCGTCGGGTGGTGGGCCCTCCGCCGCTGGGGACGCCGCGTCGTCTCGGTAGAGCGAGCGGCCAAGGGAACCCCGATGCCGCTCAAGACGACCATCGTGAACGCGGCGCTCCAGATCGGCATCGTGGGCCTCGGCGCGTCCATCGGGCGTGAGGCGGCGCCGCGCGAGCTCGGGGCCCTGTTCGCGGACAAGGTCACGCGGGCCGCCAGGCTGAGCGAGCGGGAGGCGAAGATCCTCGTCGCGTGCGGCGCCGGCGCGGGTCTGGCCGCCGTCTACAACGTGCCCTTCGGCGGCGCACTGTTCGTCGTGGAGATCCTGCTCGCCGAGGTGAGCTTCGCGACGCTCCTCCCGGCGTTCGCAGCATCAGCCCTCGCCGCGGCGGTAGCCCGCGTCGTCGTGCCGGTTTCGCCGATGTACGCCCTGCCGCACGTCGTCGTGACCCCGCAGCTCGTCGGGTGGGCGGTCGTCGTAGGCCCCGTCATCGGGCTGGCCGCCTCCGGATTCGTGCGCCTCACCCAGGCCGCAGCTTTGACCAAGCCGCGCGGCGCCGCGATCCTGTGGGTCATGCCGCTCATCTTCGCGGGGGTGGGGGCCGTTTCGATCTTCCTGCCCGAGGTTCTCGGCAACGGGAAGGCAGCCGCCCAGACGGTCTTCACCGGGACGGCTCCGCTGACCCTCGTTGCGCTCCTGCTGCTCGCCAAGACCGCGACGACGGTCGGCACCATCAAGGCCGGCGCTGCAGGCGGCACTCTGACCCCATCCGTCGCCATCGGGGCGATGCTGGGCATCGCCCTCGGGAGCGCCGTGAACCTCGTGCTGCCGGGGACGTCGACGGCCGCGTTCGCGTTCGTCGGTGCGGCGGCGTTCTTGGCCGGCACGATGCGCGCGCCGATGACCGGCCTCATCCTCGTCACGGAATTCACCGGCCAGGGGCCCGAGCTCCTCGTTCCGGGAATGGCGGCGATCGCCGGGGCCCTCGCGGTCGTCTATTTCCTCGAGAGGACCCGGCTCTCGGACATCGCGTAAGGCGCGGTCAGGCCAGAGTCTGCGCCCGACGGATGCCGAGCCTGTCGCCCGGCGCACCCCAGCATTCGATCGCGAGCGGACCGGCGCTCGTCTCGGCCCGTGAGGCCGCGGTGAGCCACCCGTCCTCTCCGATCCAGTAGGACGAGACGTGGTCCGAGCCCTCGCCGCACACCAGCAGGAACCGCCCTGACGGGTCGATCGCGCTCCCGCAGGGCTGGGTCTCGGTCGAGGTCCTGGACACGAACTCGAGCGTCCCGTCGTCCTTCAGCGCGAAGCCAGCGATCGTGCTCGTTGACCGCTCGGTCGCATAGAGGAAGCGCTCGTCGGGTGTGAGCCGCACGTCCGCCGCCCACACCACTCCCGTGCCGGGATCCGGCGTGGTCGCGGAGCGCACTGGACCCGGCGCGAGGCCGAGCCCCTCGACGGCCGAGACCCGTTGGAGGAGTTCGAGCGCACCCGATTCCCCGTCCCTGCCGTACACCGCTATCTCGCCTGTGAGTTCGTGCACGACGTAGGCGCGGTCCCCGGCGCCGTTGAGGCGGAGGTACCTCGGCCCCGAGCCGGGCTCGGCGGCGACGTGTCCGCTGGGGCTGATCGCGCCGTCGTCCGCCCCTGATGCGCCTTTGGCTCCCATCTCGAACCAGCTCACCCGGTCATCTCCCAGAGAAGTCGCGTAGGCGAAGCGGCCATCCGGGCTGAAGGCGACGCAGTGCGTGTTGGCTCCGGTCTCGTACGTCGCGGCGGCACCGTCGTCGGCCCCGGGGAGCGGCACCCGGTCGAGCCTCCCGTCCCCGTAGGACGCGCTGAAGAGGCCGCCGCCGTCGGGCCCGATTGCCAGGAAGCAGGCCGACGCCGGGAGGTCACGGACTTCTCCTTGGGCCACCGCGCCCACGGGGTCGAGGGAGAGGGCGACGGCGCGCGGCCGGCTGGCGTCGGTTCCGTCGCCGTTGCAGGCGGCATACGCCGTGCCATGAGGATCCAACGCGAGCGCCGCGACTCCGGGGAGACCCTCTGCCCGGGCGAGGGGTTTGAGTGCCCCCGAACCGGCGTCGAGTTCGAGGAGGTCGACGACGCCGGCCCCCGGGCACGCGACGAGGACCAAGGTGCGCTGGGCAGAGGGATTGTCAGCGTCGGGTT
>NZ_DAIUJO010000215.1:0-2856 GCF_036848755.1 Sinomonas sp.
GCCGACCGCCCAGTCGGGCTCCGCCGTCGTGCTCGACAGCCCGACCCTGCGCCCGGGCGGCCCCATCGACGTCGCCGCGCTGGATCGGGCGGGGATCCCGCTCCTGGACGTGACTGTCCCCGTCTACAACGAGGAGGCCGACCTCGAGCCCTGCGTCCGCAGGCTCGACGCCTACCTGTCCAACCAGTTCTCCCACAGCTACCGCATCACGATCGCGGACAACGCCTCGACGGATTCGACCCTCCGCGTCGCGGAACGGCTCGCTCGCGAACTCGAGCACGTGGGCGTCGTCCACCTCGAGGAGAAGGGCCGCGGGAACGCGCTGCGCCGCGTGTGGCTGGCCTCGGACTCGCCGGTCCTGGCCTATATGGACGTTGACCTGTCGACCGATCTCAACGCGCTGGCACCGCTCGTGGCGCCGCTCATCTCGGGCCATTCGGACCTCGCGATCGGTACGAGGCTCTCCCGGTCTTCCCGGGTAGTGCGGGGGCCGAAGCGCGAGTTCGTCTCCCGTTCGTACAACTTCCTCCTGCATTCGTTCATGGGCGCACGCTTCAGTGATGCTCAGTGCGGCTTCAAGGCGATCCGGGCGGACGTCGCCCAGCAACTCCTTCCCCACACGCTCGACAAGGCGTGGTTCTTCGATACGGAGCTCCTCGTCCTCGCCGAGCGCTGCGGCCTACGCTGCGCGGAAGTGCCCGTGGACTGGACGGACGACCCCAACTCGAAGGTCGACATCCTCCGCACCGCCCTCGAAGACCTCCGGGGCATGTACCGCATGACGACGGACATGGCCCTGGGGCGGATCCCTCTCGTGCAGCTCCAGGCCGCGCTCGCCCGCGGACCGCTTCCGGCGCGAGAGCGCCCGGAGGAGGCAGGCCGAGGGCAGAGCCTCTTCGGCCAGCTGGTGCGCTTCGGCGCCATCGGCGTGGCCTCGACGCTCGCGTACGCGGCGCTGTACCTCATGGGGCGTGCGTTCATGGGGCCGCAGGCGGCGAATTTCGCGGCACTGCTCATCACCGCGATCGCCAACACGGCCGCGAACCGACGCTTCACGTTCGGCGTCCTCGGCTCCGCACGCCTCGCTCGGCACCATTTCGAGGGCCTCATCGTCTTCGGCATCGGCTGGGCCCTCACGGCGGGGGCCCTCGCCTGGATGAATTCCCTCCCCCACCCGAACCAGTGGCTCGAGCTCACCGTCCTCACCCTCGCGAACCTTGCCGCAACCGCTCTGAAGTTCCTGCTCTTCCGGCTCTGGGTGTTCCGCCGGAGGGCGTGACCCAGCCGGCGCTATCGCTCCCCCCTCGCGTTGCGCCGTCAGATCCGCAGGGTCCACACTCTGCGGAGGTGACGGAGCAACGGAAAGATCGACCGAAAGGCCCGCATCATGACCACTTCCCTCGCCCCGGGCGGCGCGGTGCCCACGCCCCCCGGCGCGGTGCCCACCCCGCCCGACACGACGTCCCACGACGCCGCCGCGCGCCGTCGTCAGCCCACCCCCAGCTCGCGGAGCGGGTGGCGACGCCTCGCCTTCGGCCAGGACCAAGCCCGCTGGGTCCGCCCGTCCGGCTTCGGGTTGGTCGTCGCGAGCGCGTTCCTCTACCTCTGGAACCTCACGAACTCCGGGTACGCCAACTCGTTCTATGCGGCCGCGATCCAAGCCGGCAGCAAGAACTGGACGGCGTGGTTCTTCGGCTCGCTCGATGCCGGCAACGCGATCACCGTCGACAAGCCCCCGGCCGCGTTCTGGATCCCGGGCCTCCTCGGGCGCCTGTTCGGCTTCAATTCCTTCACGATGCTGCTCCCGGAGGCCCTCGCCGGCGTCGCGTCGGTGGCGCTCATGTACGCCGCGGTCAAGCGCGTGAGCGGTCCGGCCGCGGGCCTTCTCGCGGGTGCCGCCCTCGCGGCCACGCCCGTGGCGGCGCTCATGTTCCGGTTCAACAACCCGGACGCGATGCTCACGTTCTGCCTCGTGCTCGCCGCCTACATGACGGTCCGAGCCATCGAGAAGGCCGGCTGGAAGTGGCTGGTCGGGGCCGGAGCCGTGATTGGCCTCGCGTTCCTCACGAAGATGCTCCAGGGCGTCATCATCGTCCCCGCGCTCGGCCTCGCCTACCTCTGGGCCGCCCCGACGACGTTCCGCCGCCGGCTCGTGCACCTGCTCGGCGCCCTCGGCGGCATCGTGGCCGTCGCCGGCGCATACATCCTCGCGTTCACCCTCACGCCCACGAGCGTGCGCCCCTACATGGCGGGATCGCAGACGAACAGCTTCCTCGAGCTCACGTTCGGCTACAACGGCTTCGCCCGCATCTTCGGCAACCGGGGCGGCGGCTTCGGCGGCGCCACGCTGGGCAGAGCGGCCGACGTCGGAGCTGCCGCTGGCTCCGGCGCTCTGGGCGGCTTGGCAGGCGGTGGCGTCGCAGGCGCCTTCCCGGGTGGGGGCAAGGGCGGCGGGCCGGGCGGCGCGAGCTTCGGCGGTTCTGCGGGCCTCCTCCGCATGTTCGGGTCGAGCTTCGGCACGGAGATCTCGTGGCTTCTTCCGGCCGCGCTCATCCTCCTCGTCGCCGGCCTCTGGTTCACGCGCCGTGCCGTCCGCACCGACCGTGTCCGCGCCTCGCTCATCGTCTGGGGCGGCTGGACGGTCCTCACTGCCGGCGTCTTCAGCTTCATGACCGGAACCGTGCACCCCTACTACGCGATCGCCCTCGCACCGGGGATCGCCGGCGTGGTCGGCATCGGCGGCGCGGAGCTGTGGCGCGGACGCGCCTACTGGCCCTCGAGGATCGTCCTCGCGGCCACCGTCCTCGCCACGAGCATCTGGACCGCGGTGCTCCTCGGCCGCGACTCCTCCTGGCT
>NZ_DAIUJO010000216.1:0-2806 GCF_036848755.1 Sinomonas sp.
CATCTAGGCCGTCCGCTGGCGCTCGAAGGAACCCGATTCGGTTTGCCGCATCGGGGGCAGGCGGTGACATTGCCCTTCATCGCAGCCCCTTGGTGCGTTGTGCGTTGCGAGGCCCTCGGAACTGGCGCGGCGCGATCATCGATGCCGGGCGCTGGCCTTTCGCGGGCCCTGCTTGACCCCCGACGTCCTTGCGTCGTTCCCGAAAACGCTGCATCGCACCATTCCCTATTCTTCTTACCTGCCGGGCCGCCCGGGCCGGAATTTCCCTTCGCCTTCGGCAACCCGCGGCAACGCCTAGTAGACACTCTCGCCGCGCCGTCCTGTAGGGACGAAAGACCGGAATTCCCCGATGCCTTCCGGTTCTTTGCTCCATGAACCGTGGGACCTGGGCCGCGGCTGTGCTGCGTCCCGGGGCAACTGCCGCACGGCGAGCGGGGCGCCGCGGTCTCGGCCGCGCGATGCGAAGGCGCCAGCGCCGTCAGACGACAGGAAACCCCCGCACGTGTCGCTGGTGCCGTTGAGGAGGCGCGTAGGCTCGGCCCTATGACAATCAACACTTCATCCGACCGTGTGCGACGACTGGGCGGCTGGCTCCCCGAGCAACAGGACGACCTCGAGGAATGGATCGCGGGCCACCGGGAACGCGTGGAGGCGCGGGGTGAAGATGTTCCTCTGCATCCGGTGATCATGGAGTTCAAGGAACTGATCGCCAGTGATCCGGTTGTCCGTCTCTACATGACGGAGATGATCGAGCAGGTTCCGAAGTCGAAGCCCTACCGCAAACGGCACCTCACGAGCGTCGACCAGATGCTCCGGCTGATCAACGAGGTCCTGACGATGGCCCCGGAGTTCAGCGAAGGTGGCATGGTCACCACGCCGTTGACAGCGATCCTCGATTGGACCATGGGAACCGAGGCGGGCTTCGCAGCGCACCGCGATCCGCGGATCGTCGCCATGTTCCGCAAGATACTTGATGCCTGGTGCGTGTTCCTGAGCAGCGAGGAGTCGCTGTATGTGCTCAACGACTCACCGTCCGGGTGGATGTCGGAGAAGGCGCGGCAGGTTGTCGGGATGGACGACTATCAGCACGATGCCCGCGCACCGCACTGGGGCTTCACATCGTGGAACGATTTCTTCACCCGCCGGCTGACCTCGACCTCCAGACCCGTCGCATCGCCTGAGGACGACAAGGTCATCGTCAGCGCCTGCGAATCGACCCCATACAAGATCAGCTCCGACGTCCAGCGTCAGAGCCGGTTCTGGGTCAAGGGCCAGCCGTACTCACTCGAAGATCTGCTTGCCGGGGACGAGTCCGTGGATCACTTCGTCGGTGGAACGGTGTACCAGGCGTTCTTGAGCGCGTTGAACTATCACCGGTGGCACGCTCCCGTCTCTGGCACCATCGTGCGCGCATACCTCAAGGACGGGACGTACTTCTCCGAGGCGGAATCCGAGGGGGCCGACGCCGTCGAGGCAACCCTCTCGCAGTCATATCTGGCCCACGTGGCGGCCCGGGCGATCATCCTGATCCAAGCCGACGATCCCGTCATTGGTCTCATGGCGGTGGTCCCTGTTGGGATGGTCGAGGTCTCGTCCTGCGTCATCGATCCTGAGATCGTCCCGGGTCACCATGTGAACAAGGGCGACGAACTGGGGTACTTCCAGTTCGGTGGGTCGACCGAGTGCCTCGTCTTCCGGCCCGGAGTCATCGACCAGTTCGCTCTGACCGCTATTCCCCAACCGCAGGATCCGAAGGCGCCCCTCGTGCGGGTTCGGTCGAAGCTTGCCGTCGCTAAGTCCTGAGCCCTCGGCAAGCGGTGCTATGGGTCAGTCATGACGTAGCGGTGCGGATGCTGCAGGGCAGTATGCGCGAGGCTATTACTCGATGCAGCCTCGAGAGGAGCGCTCGCGGAAGGCAGGATCTCCGCCCAGATCCTCAAGGGTAGAACCGCCGACCTCCTCCATGCGCCTCGTGGTCCGCAGCCCTTCTCGTGGTCCCGCAGGGGGCTTCGAGGAGGGCCGCGGGCAAGCATTCGAGCCCCCGAACCAGAGGCTTCTTGACAGTGGATGTGACCTGCCCTACATTGGTTTTAATCGATTAAATCACACCGCTAAGGAACCCGGACCGTCTGCTCTGTGGCCTTTTCGGTTCGATTTAATCCATTAAACGTAGGAGACCAAGGGAGGTCGCACGGCGTGCGCGAAGCGAAGAGCCAAAGGGTGTGCTTCTTGATGCATCTGAAGCCGGACCGCGTCCAGGACTATCTCGCTGCCCATACCCATGTGTGGCCGGAGATGCTGGAGGCCCTGCGGGATGCGGGATGGCGGAACTACTCCCTATTCGTGCGCGAGGCCGACGGCCTGGTCGTGGGGTATCTCGAGACGGATGACTTCGAGCGGGCGAAGGCCGAGATGGCGGCCAGCGGGATCAACGCGCGCTGGCAGGAGTCGATGGCACCCTATTTCGCCGATTCCCAGAACCCCGATGCGTCCCTCGGGATGCTGGCCGAGTACTTCCATCTGGCGTGAGCGAGGAAGGGATAGCCATGACGATTCCGAATGCAGCTGAACTCGTCGCCGACGTCTCCGATGTCGCGCCCCCGGTCCCGCGCGCCAAGCCGCGAGTGGCGCTGGTATCGGGGGGCTTGGGCGTCTACTGGACCCAGTTCGACGGGCTCCGAGGGCGGCTCGAGTCCTCGGCGGCCGAGATTGCCCGGAAGCTCTCGGGCGCCGGAGCGGAGGTCGCGGACTTCGGTTTCGTGTCCGATCCGGTTCAGGGAGCGGCGGTAGGAGAGCGGGTGCGCCG
>NZ_DAIUJO010000217.1:0-2805 GCF_036848755.1 Sinomonas sp.
CCGGACAGATTCCCCTGCCCGGCCTATCCGACATGCGTGGGGAGGCCCCGGTGTTCATTGAGCGTACGAGTGTTGGGCTGGATGTGCACGCCCGTTCGGTTGCCGCGGCGGCGATCGACGGTATGACCGGCGAACTGGTGCAGGCCAGGCTCGCCCCGTCGGAGCAGGCGGTCACGGCCTGGCTCGCCGGGCTGCCGGGCCCGCTCGCCGTGGTCTACGAGGCGGGCCCGACGGGGTTCGGGCTCTCGAGGGCATTGACCTCACAGGGAGTCAGGTGCGTGGTCGCCGCCCCGTCCCGGCTCCAGCGCCCCTCGGGGGACCGGGTCAAGACCGACGCGCGGGACGCGGTGCACCTGGCCAGGCTGCTGCGCCTGGACGAGGTCACCCCCGTCTCCGTCCCGACCGTGGAGCAGGAGTCCGCGCGGGACCTGGTGCGGGCGCGGGAGGACTGCCGCGGGGACCTGATGCGGGCCCGGCACCGGCTCTCGAAGCTGCTGCTGCGCCACGGGATCGTCTATGAGGGCGGGGCGGCCTGGACCGGGGCCCACGACGCATGGCTCCGCCGCGAGGCGGCCCCGGCGCTGGGCACGAGGGCGACCCGGATGGCGTTCGACTCCGACTACGAGGCCGTGCTGACGGTCAAGGCCCGCCGCGACCGGCTGGACCGTGCCATCGAGGAGCTCGCCGCGGGCAGCGAGTTGGCCCCGGCCGTGCACCGGCTGGGCTGCCTGCGCGGGGTGAGCACGCTGACCGGGTTCGCCCTCGCGGTGGAGATCGGGGACTGGCACCGGTTCACCGGGGCCACGATCGGCTCCTTCGTCGGTCTGACCCCCTCGGAGCATTCCTCGGGCGCCTCCCGGGCGCAGGGCCCGATCACCAAGACCGGCAACGCCCACGTCCGCCGGCTCCTGGTCGAGGCCGCCTGGCACCATCGGGCCCGCTACACGGTCGGGAAGACGATGCGCGACCGGTGGGAGCTGGCCCCGCCCGCCGCACGCGTCCGGGGCGATGAGGGCAACCGGCGCCTGCATGAGAGGTGGGTGGGCTTCCTCGAGCGCCGCAAGCGTCCGACCGTGGCCAACGTCGCCGTCGCCCGCGAGCTGGCCGGCTGGTGCTGGTCCCTGGCAGTCATGGAGGACTGACCCGAAAGGCCGCTTCGCTGGATCCCCTCGGAGGTCGGCGGCAGCGCGTGGAGCCACCCGCGGCACACCTATGAACAGGCCCCCGGGCCCATGTTCGCTCCTAGACACGCGGACCGACTCCAGCCGAACCACCGTCCTGCGGTAGCCAACCCGCGCATATCAGCCTGACCGCGCGTCGCCCACCGACACGCTCGCCGACCACCCCCCTCCAGCGAAGCAAAGAGGCGCCGCCAGGACTCCTCCCGGCGGCGCCTCGCCATGCCCTCTTGACAGCGGATCACTCCATATCAGATGTACCCGGCCAGGACGTTGGTAGCGGCGAGCCTGGTTGAACGTGGGAGAACCTCCGGGTGGGATGTGGCTTGTCTAAGGCCCACTCCAACCCGGAGGTTCTCGTGTCCCACCGTAACGCCCGTCTGACCGTCCATGGGCGGAAGCTGATCGTCCAACGGCATCAGGACGGCTGGAAGCAGGCCCATATTGCCGCGGCGATGGGTGTCTCCCGCAAGTGCGTGAAGACCTGGATCGACCGGCACAGGGCCGAGGGCGAGGCCGGTCTGGAGACCCGCTCCTCGAGGCCGCACTCGATGCCGGCCAGGACCGCGCCCGAGACCGAGCAGAGGGTCCTCGCGGCCCGGGCCGAGCACCGCGAAGGCCCCGACAGGCTCGGGCCCCGGGTCGGGGTCCCGGCCCGGACGGTGTCCCGGGTCCTGCGCCGGCACGGGGTGCCGCACCTGCGCGAGTGCGACCCGATGACCGGCGATCCCATCCGGTCCTCGAAGTCCACCGCGGTCCGCTACGAGCGCGCCCGGCCCGGGGAACTGGTCCACATGGACGTTAAGAAGCTCGGCCGGATCCCCGACGGCGGCGGCTGGCGCGCCCTCGGCCGGGGCGGGGGAAACCGCGCCCGCAAGGCCCCGATCGGCTACGACTACGTCCACTCCCTCGTCGATGACCACACCCGACTGGCCTACTCCGAGATCCTCCCGGACGAGAAGGGCCCCACCTGCGCCGGCTTCCTCGAACGTGCAGCGGCCTACTTCACGGCCAAGGGCATCACCCGGATCGAACGGCTCATGACCGACAACGCCTTCGCCTACCGCTACTCCAACGACCTCAAGGCCGTCTGCGCCACGCTCGGTGTCCGGCAGAAGTTCATCAAGCCGCACTGCCCCTGGCAGAACGGCAAGGTAGAGCGCCTCAACCGCACCCTGGCCACGGAGTGGGCCTACCGCCAGGCGTTCACCAGCAACGAGCAGCGGACAGCAGCCCTTGCGCCATGGATCGAGCACTACAACACTGTCAGGAACCACAGCGCACTCGGCGGCAAGCCACCGACCAGCCGACTGCTACCAACCTGATGGCCGGGTACACCTAGACTCGGAACCAGGCAGGTTCCGCAGAGGGGCCCTGGCGGCAGGGCTGCCTCGTCGAGGCAAAGGGGCACACGATGACCGCACAGCTCAGCCCGGAGTACCGGGAAGCCTCACTCTCCCGGCTCAGGGAGTCCACCCAGCCCGGCCGCGAGCTCGACATCCTCGTGGTCGGCGGTGGAGTGGTGGGCGCCGGCTCTGCGCTCGACGCGGCGACGCGCGGGCTCGAGGTCGGGATCGTCGAGACCCGGGACTGGGCTTCCGGGACCTCCTCCCGCTCCTCGAAGCTC
>NZ_DAIUJO010000218.1:0-2758 GCF_036848755.1 Sinomonas sp.
GGCCCCGAGCATGCGCAGACGGACAGGGAGCTGGAAGTCATCGTCCAGCTCGCCGTCGACTGCTCGGGCCGTGAGGCCGTCGTGTTCCACGTGATGCAGCTCGGCCCCAGGTTCCGGAGGATGCGAGAGGAGTACCCCCATGGCAACTGAGCGTGACTACGATGCGGCGAGCGACGCCTACGCCCACGAGAATGCGCCGGCTGCGCCGATCGGCCCGGCGCTGACGGGCGCTGCCGCCGCGGCTGCCGGCCGCGAATTCCTCGTGCGCGAGTACGGGTCGATCGAGGCCGTCGAGGCCGAGATCCGCCGCGGCCGCCGCAAGGTCGGCGATGCCCGCAGGGGCGAGTCGCCTGTTGTCCGGGCGCGGATCTCCGCGACAGACTTCGCCGCGTTCAAGCAGCTCGAGCAGATCACCGGCCTCTCACAGGCCGAGTTGGTCCGCGAAGGCGTCCACCTGCTCCTCCAGCAGCACAAGCTCGCCAGCTGACGCACCCAGGTCCGCCGTGGCGTTTTGCGGCCTCGGATGAGCGACCCCAGGGCCCACCCAGGCCTCGGCCTTGACGCTGGCTCAAGCCGGGCTGGTGTCCATCTTCAGGTAGCGGTAGACGGTGGCCCGTCCGGCCCCGATGACCTTTCCGATGTCCGCTGGCTTGAGCCCTTGGGCCCTGAGTTCGCGGGCCCGTCTGACCTTCGGGTCATCGGGGGTGACTTCGCGGCGGCCGGCTCTGCGACCGTTGGCTGCAGCGCGGTGTCCTGCTCCGCCGAGCTCACCCGCGCATTAGCTTTGCGGTTTGGGCGTGTCTCGCAGGGGCGGGTTGTTTGTCCTCTATGCGGTTTCTGGTCTTGCCCGGCCTCGTGTCTCGGCCACCACCATGTGGCGACCAGGCGATCGGCCTCTGAGTGCTCGATACCGGTGTCTCGGACCTCGCCGAAACTCTCGGTGGCTTTACCTACCGGGAGACACGAAGTGCGCCCTCCCGCCAGGATTCAACGCCGTGTCATCACAGGCATCGCGTGACACGTCCTAGCCCTGACGCGTGTCATGCTCAGCTATCGTGCATAGCCGAGACGCGCCATCGTCCGCTCCGTCCCGTCAAAGCTCCAAATTTCCCGATCCCGAGACTATCGGGACGTGCCGCGGCCGCCCTCGAGGCCTTCGGTTTCTACGCCGCCCGGGTAAGCACCCCGGGGATCAAGCCGAACGGCGTCTTCGCACCCACGCGACGCGCGGCCGGAATGACCGTCATGACGCGGCTCATTTTCGCCTCAAGCCCGGGAACAGGAGCCGATGCACCCGAGTGCCTGGTCACCTTAAAACCCGACCATCCCGGCCCCCATCATGCAGCGTTCCTCATAGCGGCTCTGGCCAACGAATTGACCCAGTTCGCCGGGAGGCGGCAGCTGATAGGGCACGCATTCGGCGGGGCTGCCGAGGGCGGGTCTGTGGTGGAATCCGGCCATGGGTTGAGCGCAGGGCTGTCAGCTCGGCGATCTGGGAGTCCAGTTCCTGCAGCTGCCGGGCGAGGAGGTCCTCCACGTTTGTCTCCGGGCTGGACCCCTCACGCCACACGGTGATCTACATCGGCAACCCAAGGTGGGCGGGACCTGGATCTGCGCCCGGATCGCCACCGCCCTCACACCCCTGGATCAGGACGGGGGCGGGCCGACCGAGGCCGGCTCGCCTTCCCCTTGACCGAGCGGTCGGGGCGGTGCTGTCCTGAGCAGGGGACGGTCGTAGCCGTGCGGCCACGCCCGGACGACCAGGAGGCTGCATCGTGGCAACTGCATCGGTTCCCTGTCGCCCTGCAGCCGAGCAGGCGGCCTGGGCCGCGGCGGCCCTGTTCGGGCTGCACCTGGTGACGTACTTCGTCCCGAGCATCCGCGGCGCCACCCTCGCGACCGGCTCCGTGGTCGCCGCGCCGCTTGCCGTGCTCGCGGTGGCCCAGCATCTGGTCGTCTTCCCGGTCGTCGCAGCACTCCCGGCACCTCGATGGTCCCGTGCCGCTGCGTACACCTGGCTGCCCCTCGACATGCTGACAGACCTGGCACAGCTCGTGGGCGCCCCTCAGTCCCTCTACCTACCGGTCCGCCTCGCCGTGAATATCCTCGCCGCAGCCTGGATCGCCTCCGCCTCGTGGACGGCCCCCGGCACGGTCCGGGGTATCGGCCTCTTCGTCGCCCTCGACACCGCAGCCTACTCCTGTCTCGGCCTCTTCTTCCCGTGGGCCTTCCTGATCGCACTGCCGTCGCTGATCCTGCTGCCCGTCTGGTTCGGACTCATGGCCCGTCGGCTCGCAGCCCACCGGCGAACCGTGCTCCCATGAGCCCTCCGTCCTATGTGCCACGATCCCGAGAAAACTAGGGAACGACATCACGCGGATTCCTCCGCCTCGGGAAGCTCTCCTCCGCGCCTCCGCGGGCGCCTTGGGAACCCCCTCCGGCGCCCACCACCTCGGGGCAGGGTCCCCGTGCGGGGGAAAGCCGCTTAGCTTAGAGATTCCCTTAGACCGGGGCGGCGATCATGGGGCCATGTCCCTTCCCCACTCCCCGATCGGCTCGGACGACGGTTCGGTTCGACGACCAAGGGCTGTCAGCTGTGGGTGCGGGTGTGGTTGAGGCGGTAGGAATCGGTGCCGGTCTGGATGTGACCCTGCGCCGGCACTAGAAGCGCAGGCCACGCCCGCCCCGGCCAAAGCGGCCGGGGCGGGCTTGAGCTACCAGGAAGCGATCAGGACTTGACCTTGATCGAATCGATCAC
>NZ_DAIUJO010000219.1:0-2749 GCF_036848755.1 Sinomonas sp.
TTCAAGGGGCTCCCACGAGCCGTTCGCAGGGCAATGAGCCCCCGCGCGGACGACCCCGTGTTAGCGGCCATGGAAAACTGCCCATAGGCGGCCACGTGAGTGCCCGCTGGCGGCCAGCAGGACTGCCCGCCGGCGGCCATGAGATCTGCCCACTTCCTCACTGAACCTGCCGCGTCTTGAGCGGCGGGAGGCCTCTCCCCGGGATTTGATGACGGTGTCTACGCGCCACCGGAGTCGCCAGGAAGAGGCCCTGTATGAAGTCTGACGGAGAAATCATGGAAATTCTTGCTGCCTACGATCTGACCGGATCGCTGCGCGCAACCGCGGAACTGACGGGCTGCTCCCACCACACCGTGGCCAGGCACGTCGCCGCCCGCGACGCCGGCCGCCCGATCGCCGAGCCCGCGGCCCGGCCCCGGGCCACCGACGCGTTCCTGCCCAAGATCGAGGAATGGGTCGAGGCCTCCAAGGGCCGGATCCGCGCCGATGTGGCCCACGAGAAGCTCCTCGCCCTGGGCTACGCGGGCTCGGAGCGCTCCACCCGCCGCGCGATCGCCCAGGTCAAGGCCGCCTGGCGCCTGGGGCACACCCGCGTGCACCGGCCCTGGATCGCCGAGCCTGGCATGTGGCTGCAGTACGACTTCGGAGACGGGCCGCGTATCGAGGGGATCAAGACCATCCTGTTCGTGGCCTGGCTGGCGTTCTCCCGCTTCCGCGTCGTGGTTCCGCTGCGGGACAGGACCGCCCCGAGCGTCTACGCGGCGCTGGACCGCTGCTTCCGGGTGCTGGGCGGGGCGCCGACCTATGTGCTCACCGACAACGAGAAGACCGTCACCACGGCCCATGTCGCCGGGGTCCCGGTGCGGAACCAGCAGACCCTGGACTTCGCCCGCCACTACCGGGTCACCGTGCTGACCTGCCAGCCCGCCGACCCGGCCACCAAGGGCGGGGTCGAGGCCTCGGTGAAGCTGGCCAAGGCCGACATCGTGCCCACGGAGACCAACCTCCGCCCCGAGTACGCCTCCTTCTCCGAGCTGGAGGCGGCCTGCCAGGCGTTCATGGACGAGGTGAACCACCGCGAGCACAGAGCCACCCGGCGCAGGCCCGCGGACGTGCTGGCCGAGGAGGCGCCCAGGCTGCACCGCATCCCCGACACCGCGCACACCGTCGCGTTCGGACTGGCCCGCACCGTGCCGGAGAACACCCCGATGGTCACCTACGAGAACGCCCAGTACTCGGTCCCGGCGCACCTGCTCGGCGCCCGGGTCTTCGTCCGTGCCCACGGCACCGGGCCCGGCGAGCAGGTCATCATCGTCCACCACGGCCCGGCCGGCCCCGTCGAGGTCGCCCGGCACGAGCGGGCGCGGCCCGGGTCCCCGGCCGTCGCCGACGAGCACTTCCCCGGGACCAGGACCCGCATCCCGGGCGACTACACCCCCAGAGCCCGCAGCGCCGAGGAGGCAGAGTTCCTGGCCATCGGCGCCGGAGCGGCGGCCTGGCTCGTCGAGGCCGCCGCCGCCGGGACCGCCCGGATGAACGTGAAGATGGCCGAGGCCGTGGCCCTGGCCAAGATCGCCGGAACCGAGGCCGTGGACCGGGCCCTGGGCGACGCCGCGCTCCACGGCCGCTTCGCCCACGGCGACCTCGCCTCGATCCTGAACTCCAACGTCAGGCGCACCACCACACACGCCGCCGACGAATCCCGCTCCCTGACCCAGGGCACCGCCGCCTGGGCGTCCCTGGGCGCCGGAGCCCCCACGACCGCCAAGGAGCAGGACCGATGAGCCCGATCACGACCACGAACACCGCCGCCCCGGCGCTCCCGGCCGAGCTCGAGGCCCTGATGCGCCAGCTGAAGATGCCCCACGCCCGCGCCCTGGCCCCGGAGCTGATCGCCACCGCACGCGCCCAGCGCTGGGAACCGGCCGAGATCATCAAGGCCCTCTTCGCCGAGGAAACCGCCGGACGGGCACGCTCGATGCTCGCCACCCGCCGCAAGGCAGCGGGCTTCCCCACCGGGAAGACCTTCGACGCCTGGGACCCCACGGCCTCCTCCATCCCCGCACCGACCCAGCAGGCCCTGCGGACCCTGGAATGGATCACCCGGCGGGAGAACCTCGTCGTCTGCGGGCCCTCCGGCACCGGGAAGACCTTCTTCCTCGAGGCCCTCGGTCAGCAGGCCGTCGAGGCCGGCATGCGCGTGGCCTGGTTCAGGCTCGAGGACCTCGGCGCCCTGATCCGCGCCCACCGCACCGACGACAGTGTCACCCGCGCCGTCGCCAGGATCCTGCGCGCCGAGCTCGTCGTGATCGATGACATCGGGCTGCTGCCGGTTGCCACCGACGCCGCCGAGGGCCTCTACCGGGTCGTGGACGCGGCCTACGAGAAACGCTCCGTGGCGATCTCCTCGAACCTGCACCCGGCCGGCTTCGACGAGCTCATGCCCAAGACCCTGGCCACCGCTACCGTGGACCGGCTCCTGCACCACGCCCACGTCTGCCAGACCAGCGGCGACTCCATCCGCCTCACCCAGGCCCTCGCGGGGAAGGGAGTGACCCGACTGAACTAGACCGAACCCCAACGATGGCCAATCCCGCCGAAACCGATCAGGGGGCAGATCTATTGGCCATCACCGGGCAGATCTGCTGGCCACCAGCGGGCACATCTGCTGGCCGCGGGTGGGCAGAAACCAATGGCCATTGACACGGGATGCGGCACGGCACCCAAGGCCGCCTTTGCCTGGGTTGCT
>NZ_DAIUJO010000220.1:0-2749 GCF_036848755.1 Sinomonas sp.
GAAGTCGGCGATCGAGCTCAACGGCATCGTCAACGACGTGTTCCCCGAGGACTCGGTGTTCCGCATCGACCACTACCTCGGCAAGGAGACGGTCCAGAACATCCTGGCGCTGCGCTTCGCGAACGAGCTGTACGAGCCGATCTGGAACGCCAACTACGTCGACCACGTGCAGATCACCATGGCGGAGGACATCGGCACCGGCGGCCGTGCGGGGTACTACGACGGCGTCGGGGCAGCGCGCGACGTCATCCAGAACCACCTCCTCCAGCTCCTTGCCCTGACGGCCATGGAGGAGCCGATCTCGTTCGACGCCGACGACCTGCGGGCCGAGAAGGAGAAGGTGCTCGCGGCCGTCCGGCTCCCGGATGACCTCTCCCAGCATTCGGCGCGCGGACAGTTCACGGGTGGCTGGCAGGGCGGCGAGCTCGTCAAGGGCTATCTCGAGGAGGAAGGCATCCCGGCCGACTCCACGACTGAGACCTACGCAGCCATCAGAGTGGACATCAACACGCGCCGTTGGGCCAGCGTGCCGTTCTATCTGCGCGCGGGCAAGCGTCTCGGACGCCGCGTGACGGAGATCGCGGTCGTCTTCAAGAAGGCCCCGAATCTCCTGTTCCGCGATCAGGGGACGGCCGAGTTCGGCCAGAACGCAGTGGTGATCCGCGTCCAGCCGGACGAGGGCGCGACCATCCGGTTCGGCTCCAAGGTGCCGGGAACGCAGATGGAAGTCCGTGACGTCAGCATGGACTTCGGCTACGGGAACTCGTTCACCGAGTCCTCGCCCGAGGCCTACGAACGGCTCATCCTCGATGTTCTGCTCGGAGAGCCCCCGCTCTTCCCCCGCCATGAGGAGGTCGAGCTCTCGTGGAAGATCCTCGACCCGTTCGAAGAATATTGGGCAGCCACGGGAGACAAGCCCGAGCCCTACGCACCTGGCAGCTGGGGGCCGGCGTCGGCTGACGCTCTCATGGCCCGCGACGGACGCTCTTGGAGGCGGCCTTGATCATCGACCTTCCCCACACGACGACTTCGAAGGTCTCGAAGGAGCTCATGAACCTCCGCCATCAGGGCGGGGTCGTCGCTCTCGGCCGAGTCCTCACGCTCGTCGTCATCACGAAGCACGGTTACGAGGAGGAGGCCATCGAGGCGGCCAACCAGGCGAGCCGCGAGCACCCCTGCCGGATCATCGTCCTCGTGGACTCGGGCCGCGACGCTGCTGACAGGATCGACGGCCAGATCCGCGTAGGCGGAGACGCCGGCGCCTCGGAGGTGGTGGTGCTCCGCGGCTACGGGCGCCTCGCCGAGGAGAGCGAATCCCTTGTGGCCGCTCTGCTCCTGCCCGACGCGCCGATCGTCGCATGGTGGCCCCACGGCGCCCCCAAGGACGCCGCCGCGACCTCCGTCGGCTGCATCGCCCACCGCCGCATCACCGACTCGGGCAACGAGCCGGACCCGACAGAGGCCCTCTACCGCATCCGGGACACATACCGGGCGGGCGACACCGACCTCGCGTGGACCCGGGTGACGAACTGGCGCATCCAGCTCGCGGCAGCCTTGGACCAGGCCGACGATTCCCAGATCACCGGAGTGACCGTCGAAGGCGCATCCGACTCGCCCAGCACCGTGCTGCTCGCGGCGTGGCTCACGCTCAAACTCGACGTTCCCGTGACGATCGTCGCGGACCCGGCGGGCACCGGCATCCGACGCGTCCGGATGACCCGCCCCTCAGGGGACATCCAGCTGTACCGGCCCGGCCTCACCGTCGCCGAGCTGACTCAGCCGGGACAGCCGTCGCAGCGCATCGCTCTCCCCCGCCGGACCCTCGAGGACTGCCTCGCGGAGGAGCTCCGACGGCTCGACCCCGATCAGGTGTTCGGCGAGGTCCTCGCCGAGGGCCTCCCCCGGACCAACCTGAGGAGTGTGACGCCGAGTGAGCGCTGATCCGCGAGTCAGCATCCATCCCGATTCCTCCGTGCTGCTCGCGGCCATCGCTGCGCGCCTCATCACGAAGCTGGTCGACACGCAGGACCGCTACGGCGACGCGACGATCGTCCTGACGGGCGGCACGATGGGAATCGGCACGCTCCGCGCGGTCGCCGAATCTCCCGCCTGCCGAGCCGTGGACTGGTCCAAAGTCAACGTGTGGTGGGGCGACGAGCGCTTCGTCGCCGAGGACTCACCCGACCGGAACGTCGTGCAGGCCCGGGAGGCCCTCCTCGACCAGCTCCCGCTCGACCCTTCGCGCGTTCACGTCCCCGGCGACTCGGACCACTTCAAGACGCCGGACGACGCCGCAGAGGACTACGCGCGGCAGCTCGCCGAGGCCGCGGCGCGGGAGCACGACGCCGATGCCTCGGATGACCGCGCTGATCAGCCAGGGCTCCTCCCCCGCTTCGACGTACTCCTCCTGGGCGTCGGCCCGGACGCGCATGTCGCGTCGCTCTTCCCCGAGATGGCGGGCATCCGCGAGACGAAACCGACCGTCGTCGGCGTCACCAACTCGCCGAAGCCGCCGCCCGAGCGCATCACCCTCACTCTGCCCGCACTCAAGTCGGCCGGCGAAGTCTGGATGCTTGTGGCCGGCGAGGACAAGGCTGGGGCAGTCGGCCTCGCTCTTGCCGGCGCAGGGCCTGTGCAGGTGCCCGCGGCGGGCGCGCGAGGTCGGAACCGCACTCTGTGGCTCATCGACGCCGATGCGGCTGCGCAGGTGCCCGAGAACCTCCTCCGCAAGGAGCCAGCCTCCGCCTAG
>NZ_DAIUJO010000221.1:0-2744 GCF_036848755.1 Sinomonas sp.
GCTTCGGCAGGCCCATCACCCGGGCGACGGCGGATCGGCTCCTCGCAGGCCTTCTGGAGCGGGCCAGGGCGTACAACGGTGACGCGAACAAGCCCCTGTTCGTCCGGCGCCTGCGGGTCTTCGGGAGCTACCTCGACCCGGGCGTTGACCGCCTCGGGGACGTCGACATCGAGGTCAGGCTGGAGCCCCGCGCAGGCCTCTCCCCCGCCGAGTCCGCGAACTACGGCAAGCAGTCCGGCAAGGACTTCCGGTCATACATCGACGGGGTCTTCTGGCCGCAGACCGAGGCGATGCAGATCCTCAAGAACCGCTCCCCCGCCCTGAACCTCACACCCCAGGACATCGACGAGATCACCGACCGATCAGAGGTCGTCTTCAAAGCCGAACAGTAGGCATACAGAGACAAGGGCCCTCGGATTCCTCTCCTGAGCGGGATCGGAATACGCCTGACTTTGATACGCAGAGGTACCAGTAAAGGACGTGGCGCACCCACCCTCCAACGGCACCATCCGGGCGACCCGCATCGGACTCGCAAGTCCACGGGCTCCGCCACCGCGGCTCCTCAGCGCCAGACGTCGGTTACGGGCTGCGCGTTGGCGGCTTGGCCGAGCGGGGCCAATCCGTAGGCTGCCTCAATCGTGCGCAGCAAACGATAATGGTCGATCGGTTCGCTGTACTGCCCGGACTTTACCTGAGCGCCGGCGAAGATCGTGGCGATGTGGTTGCTTGAAGTGTCCTCGTCCTCGTCCCACGTGACGACGAGCAGGCTGTTATGCGTCTTGGCCCATTGCGCGTAGCCGTCGAGGTTATCGCGCAGCCAGGTGTCCGCGGCCCCGATCGTCCCATCGTGCATGTCATTGGCCACGTTCGGGATAACGAAGGAAACGGTCGGCAGAGCGTTGTAGTCCTGCGGGAATGAGGTGTAGGGCAGGCTCGCCGAAGCCGCGACGGACGAGAAATTGGTCCACGGGGCGTGCCTCCGGGCGTACTCCCCCGCAGTGCAGCCCGTGTAGCCAACTGAGGGAAGGCCCTCGGAATAGCCGGCGAATGTATCCCCCGCCGCGGTGAGCTGGGCCCCGAGGTTGTCGGCGCCGAAGGTGTGCGGACAGGAATCGTCTGCGACGCCCTGCGTGGACCCAGAGAACAGAGCGAGATAGTTCGGCTCGCTGGGGTGCGCCACCCCCGTTGCCTCGGTGAATAGCGCTCCCTGAGAGCCGAGCGAATTTATGTACGGGGCGGCCGAATTGCCGATGATGTTGCTGAACGAATGGTTCTCCTCCACCACGATCACCACGTGGGCTGGCCGTGGCACCGTCCCAGAACCTTGCGGCTGCCCTGAGCCGGCCGAGGACGGGGGCCCGGAGGCGCCCGGGTTCGGCGCTGCGGACGACGCCGGCGCCGGCGCCGGGGGCTGCGTGGTGCCGTTGCCGCTGCTCCCGCATCCGCTGAGAACACCTGCGGCGAGCCCTGCCGCCAGTACCGCTGCTGCGATTCTCATCTGTGCCATCTCACTACTCTGGGCGGCAACGCTGGGAAAGGCTCGCGGAGGATGCTGGGGAATTTCTGTGAACGGGCTGACGTGCTCCTGAGGCCGATGCCTGCTCCCCTTTTGCGCGTTGCGTACCGGGCAGGTATTTGCGGGATTTCTGAATCAGAAAGTCAGGTACCGGTTCGTATGGTGAAGCCGATGACAACAGTGTCAAATTGGGCGTCAAGAACACAGCCACGGCTCCGACTCCGAAGGCCAGATCCGCGGCATGGCGGGGAACGGGGTGTGCTGGATGAGGAAGAACCCTGAGGCGGTCGATCTCCTCATTTGCCCCTCCCCTGCTTCGAGGATCCTTTCCGCCGTCGCGGCGAGGACATTCTGCTGTGCGCCCGTCAGAAGGCGTTCAAGCAGATCCCAGGCCGGCATTTCGGGCGCGGTCGAATCAGTACGAGTTGGAGGCATGTGGTGAAACGAATTGGCGTCCTGGGGGCTGCGGCTGCGCTGTCCTTGCCGTTGATCGGTGGTCCCTCGTTCCTGGCGGTGCCGGCTTATGCCCTCACGTGCCAGCCGGGGACGAGCGCACCGACCGACACCTTTCCCGGCACGGTGGTGACCGCGGACAACTTCGAGTCCGGAACCCTGTCCGGATACCTCGTTCAAACCGGGGGGACGGGAACCGTCTCGGTGTCCTCGACCCTCGCGTACGACGGCGCCTGTTCGGCGTACCTGCACGCGACCACAGACCCAGGATCACTGGCCAACTTCTCGACGCAGTTGCCCTCGGGCACCCAGGAGGTCTACGCCGACGGCTGGTTCGACATCACCCAAGCAGGCGTCTCGGGCAACAATGTCCCATATTTCCGCTTCTTCACCGGCAGCACCCGCTTCGTCGATCTCTATCGGGACAACACCACGGGGAAGCTGTGGCTGCGGTCTCTCGGTTCCGACGGGGTGACGTACACCTCCACCGCTATGGCAACGTCCGCCATTGCCCTGAGCACCTGGCACCATGTGGCCATGCACGTGATCCCCAACGGGACTTCGACCACAGTGCAGGTGTGGATCGATGACCTCTTGGTGTACTCGAGCTCGCAGGTGAGCACTATGGCCACGTCCGTGACGAGCGTGATGAACGGTGCCGAGCACTACCAGCAGATGGAGGACACCTACATTGACGACCTGATCGTCAAGACCGTGGCCCCGACGCCGGCGCCGGTGGCGTCGTTCACGGCGTCGCCGACGTCGGGGACCGCGC
>NZ_DAIUJO010000222.1:0-2673 GCF_036848755.1 Sinomonas sp.
TCTTCGCCGCCATCGGGTTGACCCTCGTGGTGCTGACCGGATGGGCGGGGCAGATCTCGCTCGCGCAGTTCAGCTTCGTCGGGATAGGCGCCTTCACCGTCGGTCACCTCGGAGGGGCCCACGGGGCGAGCTTCTTCCCCGCTGCGCTGCTCGGCGTTCTGATCGCGATCCCCGTCGGACTGCTCGTCGGGTTGCCGTCGCTGCGACTATCGGGACTGTACCTGGCTCTGGCCACGATGGCGTTCGCCCTCCTGATGGACAACCTCGTCTTCAACCGACCCGACGTCGGGGGAGGATCGACTGGGATGCCGATCCACCGTCCACGCTTGGGACCGTGGAACTTCGCTTCGACGACCAGCTTCTACTACCTGTGCCTGGGCGTCCTGGTGGTCTACGTGATCGGCGCTTCTGTCCTGCGTCGCGGCCCCATCGGGCGGCGGTTGCAGATGATCAACGACTCACCCCTGGCCGCATCGACCTTCGGCGTCAGCCTGACCCTCACCAAGTTGATCACCTTCGCGGCGTGCGGCGCCGCCGCCGCCTTCGCGGGCGCCCTCTTCGCTGCCGGCCGGCAATTCATGAGCCCGAGTGACGTCTCGTTCAATGCGTCACTCGAGTTACTGCTCCTGGTCGTGCTCGGCGGTCGGTCCCTGGTCGGGGGAGCTCTCGTCGCGGGGGCTGTGTTCGGCGTGCAGCTCTTCCCCATCCCGCCGACGTTCGAGCAGTACATACCGCTCGGTGTCGCCCTCGGGGTCATCGGAGTGGCGAACAACCCAGAGGGCCCGATCGCCATGACGGTCAGGATCGTCAGGTACCTGTCAGCCGTCCTGCAACGCGCGCCGCGGCCCGGCGAACTCGCCTCTCCGGCCCAACAGGCGACCCCGCATCGGCTGGCGGACGAACAGCCGTCCGTGCCGACCCCGGCGGGCGCCCGTGTCTAGCGACACCACGGTCGAACTGGCGGTGGCACAGGTACTCACCTGCCAGGAGATCACCGTGCGCTTCGGTGGCCTCGTCGCCCTCGACGGCGTCGCCTTCGCCGCGCGCGCCGGGAGCATCACCGGTCTAATCGGCCCGAACGGGGCCGGCAAGACGACACTCTTCAACGTCATGACCGGCGTCTTGGAGCCGACCAAGGGCCGCGTGTACTACGACGGAGCCGACATCACGTCGTGGGCCGCCCATCGCAGGGGGCGGGCCGGGATCGCACGTACCTTCCAGCGGCTCGAGCTGTTCATCGGTCTCACCGTCTACGACAACCTCCTTGCGGCGTGGGAGGCTTCCGTCAGAGGCGGCGTGGTGGGGCGGCATTCGGCAGACGGCCGCGAGGTGGTCCAGGGCGTGATCGAGTGGCTGCGCCTCGAGGACCTCGCGTACCGTGCGGCCGGAGGGCTTTCGACCGGCCAGGGGAGACTGGTGGAGCTCGGCCGGGCGCTGTGCACGAACCCCAGGCTGCTTCTCCTCGACGAGCCCAGCTCGGGCCTCGACTCGCGCGAGACCGATCGTTTCCGTGACATCCTCCTCGAGGTTGCCCGCGATCCGAACGGGCCCGCCGTGGTGCTGGTAGAGCACGACATGGGGCTCGTCATGGACGTGTGCGATCACATCACCGTTCTCGATTTCGGGAAGGCGATCGCTGAGGGCTCCCCCGACGAGGTCCGAGACAACCCGGCGGTCGTGTCCGCTTACCTGGGCGCCCAGGAAGCCGGCTCAGGGAGCACGCGATGAGCAAGCTCCTCGAGCTCCACAGCGTCAGCGTGTCCTACGGGGGCGTGCGCGCTCTGTCCGGGGTGTCCTTCTCCGTACCGGAGGGCTGCGTCGTCGCTTTGCTCGGTTCGAACGGGGCCGGCAAGAGCACCACCCTTCGGACGATCTCCGGCCTGGTCCGCCCCGAGGCGGGAGCGATCACCTTCGACGATGAGCGAATCGACCGGATTCCTCCGCACGCCATCACGCGGCGCGGAATCCTCCATGTGCCCGAAGGAAGGGGCATCTTTCCGAGCCTGTCGGTCAAGGAGAACCTCCTGATGGCCGACTACGCCCTTCGGATGGCGGACGACGCGGTCGGCGAAGGAATCCAACTCTTCCCGGCTCTGAGTTCACGGCTCGGCCAGCTGGCCGGAACGCTTTCCGGGGGGGAGCAGCAGATGCTCGCCATGGCCAGGGCTCTCATCATGCGGCCCCGCCTCTTGATGCTCGACGAGATCTCGATGGGGCTAGCCCCGCTGATCGTGAGCCAGCTGTTCGCCGCGGTACGGGAGTTGGCTGAGCGGGGCGTGACCATCCTCCTCGTCGAGCAGTACGTGGAGGCAGCCCTGGAGCTGGCCGACTACGCCTACGTCCTCGACAAAGGCAGGGTCGCCGACATCGGTGAACCCGGAGACCTGCGCGAAGAAGGCCTATTGACGGCTTACCTGGGAGGTGGCCACTGATGAGGATGACTACGAGGGCTCGCACCGGGGCCAGGGTTGTTGCGTTCTGCGCCGCCGCCGGAGCGGCGACCGGCCTGGGCCTCCCGGTAGCAACCGCCCAGACGGCCGGCTCGCTCGCCGGATTCAATCTGGGCGCGACCTCCGCCGTGGTGCAATTCGAGTTGAACAGCCCGGGACTCCTGCCTCTGGGCGACCCGACGGTCGGGAACATCTTCGCCGCCGACGTCCCCTTGGCGCGCAC
>NZ_DAIUJO010000223.1:0-2660 GCF_036848755.1 Sinomonas sp.
TTCTTCGCCCGCTACGGCGGCCGCGCCCTGGCCCTGGCCCGCTTCGTGCCCATCGCCCGCACCTACACCCCGGTCGTCGCCGGCGCCGCCCGCTACCACCGCGGGGCGTTCCTGGCCTGGAACGTCGTCGGCGCCGTCATCTGGACCATCGCCGTGACCCTGGTCGGGATGTGGCTGGGCCACGTCGAGTTCGTCGCCAAGAACATCGACGTCCTCGCCACCCTCATCGTCCTGGCCTCCGTCGCCCCCATCGGCATCGAGGCCCTCCGCCGCCGCGCCAAGGCCCGCACACGCGAAGCCCGCGCCGAGCAGGACTGAACAGCCACGACCGCCCGGACGCCGTTCGTGGAGTCCGGCAGCGGCAGTTCCCCCCCCACGCCGCTGCACATCACCGGAGCGCTCCTCGCCTCCGTCGACTTCGTGCAGGAGACATGCCGCCTCGAGGCGCCCACACAACGGGGGTACGCCCCAGCTCGGACAGGGGTGCTCTGTGGTAGACCGCAGGGCGAAGAGGGCTGGTCTGAAACCCCAGACACGGTCCACGAGCCGAGCAGCGCACACTGTGCAGGCCCTGGGAGCTTTCTCGAGGAACTCTCCATGTGCGCTGGCGCGGGAGTGTCCCTGCCCGCATGGGCAGCGACACTGCGACACTCGAGTGAGCCGCCCTTGCAGTCTTCAGCCTCCAGTGACGTCGGCCAGGACCTCCATGTGCGCGCCCCGCTGACCGCCGAGGGCGGTCAGCACAGTCCTTGAAGGGCCATCGTGCGGGGCAGCGTGCAGGGGGATCCGGCCCGCCTCCGGCCTAACCATGGATCTCCGGCAGAAGCTCGCAAGTCCCGGGTGAGCGCCCGTGTGTGGCATCCCGGACGACCGGAGCGCGTCCGCCGGCACTGGGGACCGGCTGGCAGGGACCGCAGTCCCGCGGCCGCCAATGGCGGTCAGGCGTCTAGGGCGGTGGCGGCGCGCCGCGGGACTCGGGGGTGAGCCGTGGGCCGGCGAGCAGGAGCACGAGGGCGAGCCCGAGGCCCGCGGCCCCGGAGGCAAGCAGGGGGAGCTGCCCGCTGGGCCCCCAGGCCAGTCCGGCCCAGAGCCCGGCGACCAGGATCGCCCCGCCAGTCAGGCCCTGGAAGAGCCCTTGGGCTCGGCCCTGGGCTGCCTCGGGGGCCAGGCTCGAGACCCAGGCCTTCCCGACGCCGTCGGTGCAGGCACTGAAGCCGCCATACGCGAGGAGCACCGGGAAGACCCATTCGGGTGAGCTGATGAGGCCGAGGCCGAGGTAGCCGAGCGCGAAGAAGCCCAGACCGGTCGCGAAGACGACGTGTTTGGGGAGCTTGTCCGAGAGCGCACCCGCGGGGTAGGAGAGCCCAGCGTAGACAATGTTGTACAGGATGTAGGCGGCGATCACCCCGCTGGTAGGGAGCCCGAGGTCGTGGGCGCGCAGCAGCAGGAGGGAGTCCGGGAAGTTCACGAGGGAGAACAGGGCGAGGACGGCGATGAGCCTGCGCAGCCGCCGTGGCAGGGCAGGAGGCCTGCCAGCAGCGGGTACGGGATGCCCGGACGGGCTGGGAACTGGGGGCGCCTTCACCGCGGTCACGAGCAGCGCCGAGAGCACGGCCGGGATGACCGCGACGGCCAGGAGGGGCCGGAGCTGGCGGCCGAGGAGCTCGTACAGGAGCAGCCCGAGGGCCGGCCCCAGGACTGCCCCACCGGTGTCTGCCGTGCGGTGCAGGCCGAATGCCCGCCCGCGGGTGGCCGTGTCGACCCCGGCCACGAGCAGGGCATCCCGTGGAGCGGCCCGGATTCCCTTGCCGAGGCGGTCGACGCACCGGCCCAGCAGCACCGCCGGCCATGCGTACGCCACGGCGATGATTGCCTTGCCCGCCGCGGCGAGACCGTACCCGGATCCGATGAGCTCCTTCTTCGGGACCCGGTCGGCGATACGGCCGGCGAGAACCTTCGTCAGCGACGCGACCCCCTCCGCAGCCCCCTCGACGGCACCGACGACGGCAGGCGGGGCGCCGAGGACGACCGTGAGCAGGATCGGCAGCACCGGGTAGAGCATCTCGCTCGCGGCATCCTGCAGGAGGCTGACCCCGCTGAGCACGGCGACGTTGCGGGTGAGCCAGGCCGGCCGGGAAATCCGTGCGCTGCGGGCGGCGCTGCTCTGCATCGCGATCCTCCCCTCATGCGCCTTTCCGACCAGACCAGTGTCGCGGCGCGCCCCGTGCCGCAACAAGGCCCTCCTGCCGGCCCAGACGGGCTACGCCGGCGACCGCGGGGCAGCCTCGAAACGCTGCCGGTCAGCGCCCGGGACGATTCCCAGCTTCCCTGCCTGTCAATCCCAGCTTCGGTGTGCAACAGTTCCCCCATCCGAGGTGCCCGCGCGAGGAGGGGGACAGATGATGGGGCGAAGCGTTCCAGGCGGCCGGGTGCGGAGCCTCGTGAGGCGGTCTGCCTGGGCCGGTCTCCTCGCCGCGTTCGCATTGGCGGCATCGGGCTGCCAGCCCCCGTCACCGGGCCCGGCCCCCTCCGCGCAGCCTGGATCAGCCGCTCCCGCGCAGTCTGGGTCTGCTGCGCTGACGGTGCCGCCGACCGGGTCCTCGGGGGGCGCTGCCGGGAGGGTGGGGCACCTGTTCGTGGTCAACCTCGAGAACAAGGGC
>NZ_DAIUJO010000224.1:0-2604 GCF_036848755.1 Sinomonas sp.
CGTGACCGTCCCGTCGAAGGTCTCTTCGGTGATGTCGATGGTTGCCATAGGGAGATGATACCCCCCGGGGTATGATTGCGGCAAGCGGGGCGGCTCCGGCAGCCCCTCGGAGCGCAGGGAGGGCAGAGGGATGGGAAGGATGCCGGTGGATGCGGCCGCTTGGGACCGCCGCTACGCGGCCAGCGAAGGGGTCTGGGGTGCCGAACCGAACGTCTGGGTCGCGCAGGAGCTCAACGGGCTTGCCCCCGGGCGGGCGCTGGACCTCGGGGCGGGGGAGGGCCGCCATGCCGTGTGGCTGGCCGAACGGGGGTGGCAGGTGACGGCGGTGGACTTCTCCGCCGTGGCGCTGGAGCGCGGCAGGGCCGCGGCCGAGGCCCTGGGCGTCGGGGGACGGATCGAGTGGCGGGTGGAGGACGCCACCTGCTTCGCCCCGGAGCCGGCCCGCCTCGACCTCGCGCTCGCGGCCTACCTGCAGCTGCCGGCTGAGGGCCTGCGGGCTGCGCTGGCCTCTGCGGCACGCGGACTGCGCCCCGGCGGCCGGCTCCTGCTGGTCGCCCACGACGCCGCCAATCCCGGGCACGGCACCGGGGGCCCGAAGGACCCGGCGGTCCTCCAGAGCCCCGGGCAGGTCGCCGCATGGCTGCGGGACGCCGGGCTGGAGGTGGCCTCCGCCGAGACCCGACCCCGCCCCGTCCCCGGCAGCCTGCGCCCGGCCCTGGACTGCGTCGTCCTGGCCCGGGCCCCCCTGCCGCCGGTCCGGGAGGAAGCCCTCCACTCGGAATCGATACCCCCTAGGGTATAATTCCTGTCAGCGGCCCCGGAATGCCCGGTGCCCCATCGGAAGGGAATCCCTTATGAACAGCATCTCGGTGGACGAGCTGGCGGCCCTGGGCCGCGAGGCCTCCATCCTCGACGTCCGTGAGGACGACGAGTACGCCGAGGCCCGCGTCCCTGGCGCGAAGAGCGTCCCCCTCTCGCGCCTCGAGGCCTCGCTCGGCGAGCTCCCGCCGCGTCGGCCGGTGTACGTCATGTGCGCCTCGGGCGGGCGCAGCGCCAAGGCCACGGCCTTCCTGGCAGGGCAGGGCTTCGACGCGGTGAACGTCCTGGGCGGGATCACCGAGTGGTACCGCAGCGGGCACCCGGTCGACTTCGGCCCCCAGGGCCTGAGATGAGTGCCGCGGCCCCGCCCCTGCCGCCCAGGGGGGAGGCTGCCCCCGAGCCGGCCGCCTCGCTCGAGGTGCGCCGGCTGGCCAACCGGCTCAAGCGCGCCCGCGGCCAGCTCGGAGCCGTCGTCGACGCCCTCGAGTCCGGGGCGGACTGCCGCGCCGTGATCACCCAGCTCGCCGCCGTCCGCGGCGCCTTGGACAAGGCCGGCTTCGAGCTCATCTCCTCGGCCATGCGCGACTGCGTCGCCGCCGGCCCCGATGCCTCGGAGGGCGCCCTGGGCATGGATGAGCTGCGGCGGCTCTTCCTCAGCCTCGCCTGACCGCCTGACCCCCTGACCGCCCGGCCAGGCGGCCAGCCGGCCTGCCCGTTAGGACCCGCGGCGCCTACCGCCGCCAGAGGAAAGAGGACATCCCATGAACGAGAACCCCACCCCGGGCTCCGGCCTCGTCGTCCACGGCACCGGCCCCGCGCCCGAGGCGTGGCTTCCGGCCGCGATGCGCACTGCGCTCAACGCCGCAGCCGACCTCGGCGAGGGCGCAGCCGTCGAGATAGTCGTGCAGGGCCCGGCCGTGGCCCTGCTGACCGCTGCGCAGGGCCCGGCCGCCCAGCTGGAGGACCTCCGCGCCGCCGGCATCGCCATCCTGGCCTGCGGGAACAGCCTCCGCTCGGCCGGCATCGACGAGGGGGACCTCGCGGCCGGCGTCGGCACCGTTCCGGCAGCAGTCGGGCACCTCGCCCGCCGCCAGTGGGACGGCTGGGCCTACATGCGCATCTGACCGCCTCCCCGGCGGCGTTCATTTGACCCAAGATACCCCGGGGGGTATCTTGGGGACCGCAAGCCAGATTCAGCAGATCCTCACGGAGGAACATCATGGACGTCATCGTCATCGACACCCCCCAGCTCGGGGATCGAAGCTATCTCGTGCACGACGGCCGGGTGGGCCTCGTGATCGACGCCCAGCGCGACATCGACCGGGTGGAGGCAGCCGCGCGGGACGCCGGAGTCGAGGTGACCCACGTCGCCGAGACCCACCTGCACAACGACTACCTCACGGGCGGCCTGGCCTACGCCCGGAAGCACGGTGCGGCCTACCTGGTCAACGCGGCCGACGAGGTCGCGTTCGAGCGGACCCCGATCGCGGACGGGGAGACGGTGATGGTCGGGGAGCTGACAGTCAGGGCAGTCGCCACCCCGGGGCACACCCACCACCACCTCTCCTATGTCGTAGAGCACGACGGCGAGCAGGCCGTCTTCTCCGGCGGGAGCGTGCTCTACGGCTCGGTGGGGCGGACCGACCTGGTGGCTCCAGGGCACACCGTGGGCCTGACGCACGACCAGTACGCCTCGGCCCGCCGCCTGGCGAAGGAGGCGGCCGCGGACGCCGCGCTGTACCCGACGCACGGCTTCGGCTCCTTCTGCTCCTCCGGCCCCGCCAC
>NZ_DAIUJO010000225.1:0-2568 GCF_036848755.1 Sinomonas sp.
TCCTGAGTGTCAGACGCCGAATTCCAGCATCAGGGCAGGCAGTTCGTCGGCGAGTTCGCGGGCGAGGAACCCGAGTGGGCCGAGCCTGCTGGCCAGCCGGTCGGCCGCCGATGCATGCAGGTGGGTGCCCCAGCAGGCCGCCTGCGCGCTGCTGGTTCCCCGGGCCCGGAGCCCGGCGATCGCGCCGGCCAGGACGTCTCCGCTGCCGGAGGTGCCCAGGCCGCCGTGCCCAGTGGTGATCCGCCACAGTTCCGGTTGGTCCGGCTCGAGTCCGGGCGGCTGGGTGATCAGGCCCTGGCAGCTGACCACGGCGTCGAACCTGTCGGAGATCTCGGCCAGGTCCCTTTCGAGGTCGTCCACGTCCCGGCCCAACAGGAGCGCGGCCTCCTTGGCGTTGGGCGTCAGGATTAGCCGGCCGCGCCAAGGGTCCAGCTGATCCTCCAGCGGCGCCAGGGCGCCCAAGGCAAAGGCATCGAGGACGACGGCGGGCCCTGGCCCTTCCCCGCGGTCGGGGTGCGGGCCCGGGCGGCTGCCGCGGCCGGTCTCGCGTTCGAGCAGCGCGGCCAGGAGCTGCCCGGCAAGGTCGGGATCGTCCAGTCCCGGCCCCACCAGGACCGTGTCCGCGCTGTCCAGGTACGGCGAGATCCGGTCCAGCTCAGGCCTGACCGAGCCGTCCGCGGTTTCCGGCAGGCCAATCGAACCGCACTCGGGCAACGCCACCCCCAGCTGGACGGCCACCGATTCGGCCACCGCCAGTGTGAGTCTCCCGGCCCCGGCGCGCAGGGCCGTCGTCCCGGCCAGCAGGGCCGCACCAGGGGTGGCCCGGGCTCCGCCGACCACGAGCACGGACCCGCGCGAGTACTTGTCCTGGCCCGGGGCCGGGAGCGGCCAATCCCGCAGGAGCGACGGCGTCACCAAGGTGGCGCCAAAGGGTTCACCGCGGGCGGGCATTGGTGTCTCCGGCGTGTTCGGTGACCGCGACGCCCTGCTCCCTCAGGTGGTCGGCGATGTTGAAGCTCTCCAGCGTCCAGGGTCCGGCCCCGGAGGGGCGGACGAACCGAGTCATCGAGGCATTGAGGATGGTTTCCCTTGCTGCAAGCTCCAGCAGTTCCCTTTCGCTGAGGCCTTCCATCACGTACCGGAACAGCATGATCACGGCGTCGTGGCACACCAGCATCACGCGGTGTCCCATGCCTGGGCTGTCCAGCTCCGCCAGGACAGACCGAAGCCGCAGTGCCACGTCCGCCCAGGATTCCCCTCCGGGCGGACGGTAATACAACTTGCCGAGCCAGTCCCGGCGCTCGGACTCCCCGGGATAGCGGTTCTGCACGCCCAGCCGGGTGAGCCGGTCCAGGATGCCGAGCTCGCGGTCGCGCAGCCGCTCGTCGGTGTGCACCTGCAGTGGCCAGCCTGCTGTTTCCACCGCTATCTCGGCCGTCTGGCGCGCCCGCGCGTAGGGGGAGGACCATACCGCGTCTGGGCGGAGCTCCGCGGCGATACGGCCCAACGCCGCGCCCAGCGCCCCAGCTTGGTCCCGGCCGGTTCCGGACAGGTCGACGTCCGCATCGCGTGCCGGGACGTCGATGACCTCTTCACCGGCCTCGCGGGCTTCCGTGGCCGCGACGTTGCCCTCGCTCTCACCATGTCGGATCAGCAGCAGCTCCACCGCCCCGGCCCTCCGGACAGGCTCCGTCAGGCCGTCGTCGTTGGCACACTCCGTGTTGGCCCGATCCCCGTTCGCTGAAGTGTCCTTCAAGAAATCACCCCATCCTTGCCGTGCCGAATGCAGGAACACTACCAACGCCCTACCCAAAGGGCGGCAGAAGACAACAGACGACGCCGATCACCCGTCCAATCGTGGATCCAGTCGAACGGCGACATTAGTGCCTCCCTGCGCGCAGCCTGACCATCTTGATTCCGCGGCCTCGCAATCGTCTGGAGCTGGGCAGACCGTGTCCGATTGGGGCAGCGGCTGGGAAGATGGCCTGATGGGCGGGAACGAATTCCAGGCTGGCGCCGAGCTGACACATGTCCTCGTGGTCCGCGACCTGACCGCAGCCCGCGACTTCTACCGGGACGTGGTCGGGGCGGAGGTGGTGCGGGAGTACGGAGGTACCAGCGCCGTCATGCGCCTGTTCGGCACTTGGCTGCTCCTGGTCACCGGTGGCGGCCCAACACCCGACAAACCCACGGTTCTGTTTGCCCCGCCTGAGGACCCCGACCGGGTCAGCCACGAGATGACCTTCCGTATCCGTGACTGCCAGGCCTCGTACGCCGAGCTGCGGCGGCGCGGTGCAGTGTTCCTGACCTCGCCTGTGAACCATGGCTCCGAGATTCGTTGCTTCTTCCGAGACCCAGATGGCCACCTCCTCGAGCTGAGCCAGATCACGTGAGATTCCCCGTTTGAAGGACGATCTCGACGACTCGGTCGTCCACCTGTCTGGAGAGCGCGGTCCCAGCGACATGGCCAGAGACCTCCGAGCACATGCGCACCATCATCCCGCTTCTTCACGTGGCGGGTGGGACGATGGAGCATGACGCTGTTTGCGATCGTCCTGGGACTTGTCG
>NZ_DAIUJO010000226.1:0-2542 GCF_036848755.1 Sinomonas sp.
TCCTCGCCACGAGCATCTGGACCGCGGTGCTCCTCGGCCGCGACTCCTCCTGGCTTCCGTGGCTCAAGTCCGCGACCGTCGTCCTCGGTGTGCTGGCGGCCATCGCCCTCCTGGCCCGCCTGGACCGCCGGCGTCTCGGCGCCGTCGCCGTCGCCGCCGCCGCCCTGCTCGCCGGCGGCCTCGGCCCCGCGGCGTTCACCCTCGCCACCGCCTCCGCGGGACACGCCGGGGGCATGCCGGCCTCCGGCCCCACCGGGCAAGGCGGCTTCGGGGGCTTCGGCAACCGGGCGGGCTTCGGCGGCTTCCGGGACGGCACCGGCACCGCGGGCACCCAGGCCGAGGGCGCCGGACCCGACGCGGCCGCCCGGAACGGCCAGCGCGCCGCCTTCGGGCCAGGCGACGGGAACGTGAACGCCTCAGGCGACCTCGTGAAGCTGCTCAGGCAGACCACCACCAAATGGTCGGCCGCGACGACCGGGGCGAACTCCGCCGCCAGCCTCGAACTCGCCTCCGACACCAACGTCATCGCGATCGGCGGCTTCATGGGCACAGACCCGTACCCCACCCTCGACCAGTTCAAGGCCATGGCCGCCAACGGCCAGATCGCCTACTTCATCCCGGGAGGCGGGATCGGCGGAGGCGGCTTCGGCGGAGGCGGCTTCGGCGGCGGCGGCTTCGCCGGCCGGGCCGGCACCGACAGCTCCGCGATCACCCAATGGGTCGAATCCCACTTCCACCCCACCACCGTCGCCGGCACCACCGTGTACAGACTCGCCAAGTGAGGCCCCCGCCGCAGCCCGCCCGGCCCACCGCCACCCCCACGGCGGCCCGAGGAGGAGACTGATCCCCCCATGTTCGCAGGCCCTTTCGTCGTCATCGCCCTGCTGGTCGCCTCCTGCGCCGCGGCCCTGCTGTCCGCGGCGCAGGCCGTCCGGGCCCCCTCCGGGCAGCACCGCGCCAGCGAGGCCGCACGGGTCCTCCTGGCCGCGGTGGTGGGCGCGACCGCCCTGGGCTGGGCCCGCTCGGCCCCCGCACTGCTGGGAACGGCACTGGCAGCGGTTCTGCTCTGGTCCATCGCCAGCGCCGCCCTGGACCGGCGCCACCGCCGCCCCGGGGCCGCGGCGGCGGCCTACCGGGCCGTCCTGGCGCTTCTGGCCGCCTGGGTGCTCTCCTCCGCCGCCCGGGCCGGGACCTCCCCGGCAGGCCACCCGGCCCACCAGCTCGGAGTGATCGTCCTTGACCTCCTCGCAGCAGTCCTGATGACCATCGCCGCCGCCGGCTGGCTGCTGGCAGCGTTCGCCATGCCCGCCGAGAGCACCTCGAAGCCGGTACCCCGGCTGACCGGGACCACCGAAGCGCTGCTGGCCGCCGCCCTGGCAGTGGCCCTCTACGCGATCTCCTGAACGGCCTCTGTCCGTGGACAACTGGGCCGCGCTCGGCGACAGCCAAGCCCTCCGGCCGCAACCGCGGCCTCATCCTGATCCCAGAACGGAGCCCAGACCAGAGGCCCGGCTGCACCTGCTGCTGCGGCAGCACACGACGGTTGCGACTTTGCCGGGGAGCAAGGGACAGCGGGGTTTCTTAGAGATCCCTTAGACGGTCCCGGGCATGATTGCCATGATCGTCCGGTCGGGAGGCGCGGATGGCCCCGCCCCCCGTCCGCGGAGGAAGGATGCTGCGAGCATGCGAACCACAGGAACTCCGCCCGGAACGGGCAGGACCCGGCTGGTCGACACGAGCACGGCCCTGGGCAAGCTCGTGGCCTTCCTGGGCATCAGCGTCCTGTGCGGGGTCCTGGTGGCCGGGCTCATGGGCCCGGCGGTGGCGATGACGGGGGCGGCGGCGAACGGGTCGGTGCAGTTCTTCGACAGCCTCCCCAGCAGCCTCCAGACCACCCCGCCAGCGCAGGTGACCCGGGTCCTGGCCGCGGACGGGTCGGTGATCGCGACCCTGTTCACCGAGAACAGGACGGAGGTGCCGCTGTCCCAGATCTCCAAGAGCATGCAGGACGCGATCGTCGCGATCGAGGACTACCGGTTCTACCAGCACGGCGGGGTCGACCCCCTCGGGATCCTCCGTGCCCTCACGATCGACGCCGGCGGGGGCCGTCAGGGCGCCTCGACCCTGACCCAGCAGTACGTGACGAACGTGCTCAACGAGGACCTGATCGCCCAGGGCAAGAGCGCCGACGTCGTGCTCAACGGCGCCCAGAAGACCATCGGGGACAAGCTGCGGGAGATGAAGCTGGCCATCGCCCTGGAGCAGCACATGTCCAAGGACCAGATCCTGGCCGGCTACCTGAACATCGTCTCCTTCAGCGGCAACGCCTACGGGGTCCAGGCCGCCGCCCAGTACCTCTTCTCCGTCGACGCCAAGGACCTGTCCCTGCCCCAGGCCGCCCTTCTGGCCGGCCTGGTCAACGGCCCCGGCTACTACGACCCCACGGCGTACCCGGACCGGGCCGTGGCGCGGCGCAACCTGGTCCTGGACGCGATGCTCACCCACGGCTACATCACCCAGGCCCAGCACGACGCCGCGGCCA
>NZ_DAIUJO010000227.1:0-2500 GCF_036848755.1 Sinomonas sp.
CCCGGCGGCGCGCGGCCGTCGCAGCCCGACTGCCGAGTCAAGGCTGGCCGCAACGGCCGATGCTCATCGTGGCCGTCGACGCCCACAGCGGTGAACCCGTCGTGTTCGACCGCCACAGCGGCGTCGACCTGGTGGACGCTGTCGCCGCCAGCTGCGCCGGTCCCGGACTCCCTCCCCACGGGATCGGCGCCGACCGATACATCGACGGCGGCTACCGGTCCAACGAGAACGCCGACTTGGCAGCCGGATACGGGCGGGTACTGGTCCTGTCGCCGTTCAGCGGCAGGTCACGGCAGCCGGCGGAATGGGGCACGCATCTTGCGGCGCAGATCGACCGACTGCGCGCGGCGGGCAGCCGGGTCGAAACCGTCTTCCCGGACGACGAGGCGCTCAGCGCATTCGGCACCAACATGATGGACCTGTCGAGGCGCCCGCCTGCCGCGCGAGCCGGCTACAACCAGGGCCGAGCGATCGCCGAGCACCTCGCAGGGTTCTGGCGCTGACGCCCGGCAGCTTCGGCTGCGGCGCCCCGTCTTCTACCGAGCCGCGCGCGCGGTGCGCAGCGAATGCTGCACTGCGTGCCGCACGGGGGCATTCGGGGCGCCGAACCCGTCATAGCCGCCGATCCGCTGCACCATCTCGAAGAACACGCTGCCCACCGTGGCGGTGTAGAAGTGCAGGAAATCGCCCTTCTCGTCGCGATCGTAGAGGAGGTCGAGCTCACGGAGCGTCGCGAGGAACTCGGGCTCCAACGCGAACCGGGCGTCGAGGTCCTCGTAGTAGTTCTCGGGGATCCTGAGGAACGGCAGCTTCCGCGCGCGGCAGGCGCGGGCGGTGGCCACGAGATCGGGCACCGCGATCGCGATGTGCTCTTGGAACGTGTCCTCCACCGTGCCCCGCACGCTGTCGGCCTGCACCCAGGGGGCGAGGTTGAGGGCGAGCCGCACGGCTCGCTCCCCCTCCACGAGCTCGGTCTGCATGACCTGCGAGCGCACGAGCCCCGTCGGGCTCGAGACCTCCTGCGACGGCTGGGGGGTCAGCGCAAGCACGGACGAATAGAACAGCACGCCCTCGTCGTAGTGCTGCCACGGTTGGGCGAGGTTGATGTGGTCGATCCGGGGCGCCTGGCCCCCGAGCGCGGGTGCCCCCTGACCGAATTCCTCGGTCCAGAGCGTGTCTTGGCACAGGAACACTTCGGTGCCGTCAGGGGCTTGGACCGCCTGCAGCACCTCCTCGTTCGCCTGCGAAGTCCGGGGGACCGCGACGGCCTTGAGCTGGAGGGCGCGGGCGACGGCGGTCACCGCGTTGTCGACATCGAAGCCGAGCGCAGAGATCGCGGGGGCGACGCCGCGTGCCTGCTGGCGGTTGACGATGATCCGCGCCTCGCCGAGAGTCCACAGGCTCACGGGCTTGGTCCGGTGCTCGCCGCGCGACTCAAAGCCCAGCTGTGCTAGAAGCTGCTCGAGTTCGAGCGTGCTCGGCGCTGCGTCCGCCGACTTGACCTCGGCGAAGTTGATGCCCGACGGCGGCGCGACCTGCGGCAGCGTCGTGAGCGACATCGGGTACGCGCGCGATGCGGCGGCGAGCTGGGCGGCAGTCGGGGCTCCGACGCCCGCACCTGCCGCGGGTTCTGCAGCTGCTCCGGCCGGTGAAGCTGCGGCCGCCGCCAGATGCTTCGCCGTGCGCTCCTCGAGCCAGATCAGCGAACGCATGGCATCGACGGCCGTGCGCTCGACATCGGACTGGCGGAAGGTGTCATTGAAGACCTCGAGCGACACGGGACCGTTGTAGCCCGTGCGTGCCACGTGGCCGAGGAACTTCGGCAGATCGAACTGGCCCTCGCCGGGGAAGACCCGGTAGTGCCGGCTCCAGTTCAGCACGTCCATGGAGAGCTTGGGCGCGTCCGCGACCTGCACGAAGAAGATCTTCTCACCCGGGATCCGCTCGATCGGCTCTGTATCCCAGCCACGGGAGAGGATGTGGAACGTGTCGAGGCACGTGCCCAGGTTGGGGTGGTCGACGTCGGCCACAATGCGCCACGCATGCTCGTAGTCGTTCACGAACGTGCCCCACGCAAGGGCCTCGTACGCGACTTTCACACCGTGGTCGGCCGCCAGTTCGGCGAGGCCGTGAAGCTGCTCGGCGCGCAGACCGTCGTCGTCTGCGTAGGCTGCGCTTGCAGTGGCCACGTTGCTGCACACGAGGATCGTGTCGATGCCGAGACGGCCCATGAGCTTGAACTTCGCCTCGGCGCGGCGGAGGTTGGCGCGGTAGAGCTCGTCCGGGACGGAGTCGAAGTCGCGGAAGGGCTGGTAGAGGTCCAGCCCGAGGTCGAGGTCCTCGGCGAGGGCCCGGACCTCCTCAGGGCTGAGGGGCGAGGTGACGAGGTCGGCCTCGAAGATCTCGACGCCTCCGAAGCCGGCCTTTGCTGCGGCCCGAAGCTTCTGCTCGAGCGTTCCGGAGAGGCATACCGTCGCGATCCCTGTTCGCATCAGCGGGC
>NZ_DAIUJO010000228.1:0-2358 GCF_036848755.1 Sinomonas sp.
GGGCCCGGTACATGCAGCAGGCCTACACCTACTACGACCACGGGGACTTCACCCCCCCGCCCCAGAACCTCATCACCGGGGCAGCGCCGCGGGGCAGCGGCAGCCGGGCCCCCGCAGCCACGGGAAGCGGGTAGGCAGGTCCGTCCCCCGGGCTCAGCACTCTCTCAGGGGCTTGGGGGAATACTCGGCACTGCTGCCCCTGTCTCCCGACGGGACAGGCGCCGTCCGGACCGAGGCCCCTTGCCCCGCCACGCTGCCAGGGCAGGTGGAACCGGGCGGATGCAGATGACCTCCGGCAGCGTAGGAGGGAGGGAACGCAGTGGAGAGCGGTGGACGCCCTGTATCAAGACGGCAGGTCTTCGCCTGCTTGGGCTGGGGCCTGGGCACGGCTGGGATGGGGACCCTGGCCGGATGCTCCGCTCCGGCTCCCGCGTCCGCCCCGGCCGGATCGTCGGCCCCGTCGGCCGCGGCGTCGGGATCCCGGTCCCCGAGGCCGCCGACGCAGCCCTCCCACCCGCCCCTGCCGGGGATGCCCTCGGTAGCCGACCCGCACAATGTCTACGCCTCGGCCGGGGCCGGGATGCTCTCCCCGGCGGTCCGGGCGGACCGGCCCCTGGTCTACGTCCCGCACAACACCTCGGGCCAAGTCTGGGTGATCGACCCGGCCACGTTCGCCGTCGTGGCCAGGTACCCGGCGGGGGCGGAGGTCCAGCACGTGGTGCCCTCCTGGGACATGCGCACCCTGTACGCCACCGACGACGCCGGCAACGCCCTGGTGCCCTTCGACCCCCGCACCGGCCTGCCCGGGCGACCCATCCCGGCCGCGGCCCCCTACAACCTCTACTTCACCCCCGACGGCCGCTCCGCGGTCGTCGTCGCCGAAGCGCTGGCGCAGCTGCTCTGGTACGACCCCCACACCTGGCAGCACCAGCACACCCTTGACTTGCCCGAGTGCGCCGGGATCGACCACGCCGACTTCTCCGCCGACGGGCGCACGGCGGTGTTCACCGCCGAATTCTCCGGCCGGGTCGCCGTGGTGGACATCCCCTCCCGCTCCCTGGTGCGCGTGGTCGACATGCCCCAGCGCCACACCCACATGGGCCCGCAGGACATCAGGTTGGCCCCCGACGGGTCGGCCTACTACATCGCGGACTCCGACGCCGGTGGCCTGTGGGTCCTCGACGGGGCCGCCACAGGGGTCAGGCGGTTCATCGCGACCGGCGCCGGCGCCCACGGTCTCTACTACTCCCGTGACGCCGCCCGGCTCTTCGTCAGCAACAGGCTCGAGGGGAGCATCAGCGTCCTGGACTCCTACACGGGCGCCCCCCTGGCAAAGTGGCGGATCCCCGGCGGCGGCAGCCCGGACATGGGCAACCTGAATGCCGACGGGTCCCAGCTGTGGCTCTCCGGCCGCTACGATGCGGCCGCCTACGTCATCGACACCCGGGACGGGACCCTGATCCGGAAGATCCCCGTGGACGCACAGCCCCACGGGCTGTGCGTGTGGCCCCAGCCCGGGCGATACTGCCTCGGCCACACCGGCATCACCCGCTGAAAGGGGGCTGAGATCCCATCAGCGCCCGGCCCCTGCTCTCTCTGGCGGCCTCGGCCTACGGGGCACCGACGTCTGGCCGTTCCGGTTGCGGCCCCGCGGGGGCGGGGCGGCGGTACGAGCGGGCGCGTCGCCTACATCATGGCGGGATTCGAGGGCGCCGCCCTGCCGACCTGGCCGTGCTGGCCACGGCGGATGGGAGGCCCTTCGAACCCGTTGCCAGCCTCCCCGATCACCCGTGGGCTACGCCTCCGCCGCGGCCCTCCGCCCGAGGCTCCCTCGCCAAGACTGTCTGTCAGGACCACCTCGAGGCCCGGTGGGCGTCAGTTGCGCATCGCGGCACTGGATGCCTTTGCCCTCAGGGGCACCCCAGGGCTTCGGCGGCGGCTGTCCGGCCGAGGGAGACCACGCTGAGCTGCTCCGGGCTCATGCAGTCCCTGACCTGTCCCGGCAGGTCCATCAGCACCAAGTGCAGCGCAGCGCACCTGACCGTATAGGACTGCCCGAGGACCGAGCCCAGCTGGTGGCGCACGGCATGGGGAAGCGCCTCCAGCCCCAGGAGGGTGGCGATCGCCTCGTCCGGATACGCTGATTCCTCCGACATGGTCCCTTTCCCTTTCCCGTCGTCGACCGTCCCGGCCCCCGGGCGGGCGGGGATGCTCCTCCCGCGCTGCCTGCCCTGGCCACCACTCAGGCGCCGCGGGTGCGAACGGCGCTGCTCCCGGCGCGGGAGCGCCGGGAGCAGCCTGGGTGCTTCCTGCCGGAGGTGCCGGGAAGCGGTCGTGATGCCATCCCTGTGGAGTGGG
>NZ_DAIUJO010000229.1:0-2343 GCF_036848755.1 Sinomonas sp.
GGGGCCCCGCCGCGGGCTCGCGGGGGATCCGTTGCCTCGGAGCAGGGGTAGGCCCGGGTGAAGGCCACCCCGAGGCATTCCTGTGATGGGCCACAGCCCCGAAGGGGCTGGGCAGTCTTCTGATCTCCAAGCCATCGGCGTGGGCCGGGCAGGCACGGCCGCCATCCCTCGACCGGACAGTTCGGGTCCAAGGCCCACGAGCGGCCGAGGGGGTCAAAATTCAGAAGTCGTTGACACTGGTGTCACGGCCGAAGGGCCGGCGGCCAGGACCTACCCTGCCAGCCGGTCCCGGACCAGTGTCAGCGGCCATGAGATTCTCCCCATCGGCGGCTGATAGTTCCCCGCTGGCGGCCAGTTCTTCTCCCCGTTCTCGGCCAGTTGGCCACCCGGGTTGCGGGCATGGTTCCTCGGCCCGGGCATCGACCTGGAGCGGGGGCCCTCTGTCAGCCTGACTGCGCGTGGCCTACCCGGGCTCGCCGGGAGTCCCCAGCGAGGCGAACTCGATATCAGGTGTTGGAGGGGGCGCCGTGGGCGGGGCCTTCCTCGGTGGTCCTGGCCCAGGCGAATGGGTGCGGTCGGTCGTTCCAGTCCTTGGCGCAGGCGCGGATCCTTGCGCCGAGCTCCTCGGCGCAGCGGGGGGCGCCGGGGTGCGGGGGGTGGGGCTCGATGATGGCGAAGCAGACCTCGACGAGGTTCAGCCACACCGCGCGGGTCCGGGTGAAGTGGAGGCTGGTCCGGGGGTTCGCGGCGAGCCAGCCGAGCACGCCGGGATGCCCGTGGAGGGCGTGGCCGTCCATGAGAAGGTGCAGATCCTGTCCGGGGCAGGAGCGGGCGGCCTGCCTGAGGAAGGCCAGGAACTCCTGCTCCGGGGCCCCGGGCCGGGCAGGGGCTCCGCCGCCGGCGCTGGGGCGTCCGAGGGCCGCGGAGAGGGCCGGGGCGCCTTGACGGCCATCGTCGGGGACAGGCTCCCCGGCCGGGCGCGGCCGGACCGGCGGAACCGTGGCGGTGCGCGCCGGGGCCTGGTTCTGGGGGTCCGCGCGCAGCATGATCGCGTTCTGCGGGGGCCCGAGGTAGAGCCCGACGATGTCGCCGACCTTGGCCACCAGCTCGGGCTCGGTGGAGAATCTGGACATCCCGGCGGCCCCTGGCCGTACCCCGCAGGCCCTCCAGGCCCTGGTGAGCGTGCTGTTCGAGATCCCCAGCCGGGCCGCAAGCATCCGGGAGGACCCGCGGCTGGCGGCTGGCGCGTCGGGCACCGGCCTGAGCGACTCGGCGACGATCCTGCTGTACCCGGGGGCGGGTCGGGGTCCGGGCCGGAGCGCGTCCTCGAGGGCGGCGATGCCGCCGTGGGCGTAGCGTTCGCGCCAGGAGAGCACGGTGGCCCGCGCGACCCCTTCCCGCCGGGCGATCTCGGTGTTGGACAGGCCCTGCGCGGCCAGCAGAACGATCCGGGCCCGCAGTGCCAGCCTCGCATCGGCCCGACCGTGCCCGGCCAGGGCGGCCAGTTCCTCGCGGTCGCCCTCGCGCAGCACCAGGGGCGCAGCGGATCGCTTTGCCATGGTCCCTGCCTACCCCGTCGTCACGGGGTCGAACCATCATCCGTCGGGCCCGCACTGGTTCCGCGCTCTGCCTGGCCGGGGGGAGGCTGCTGCCGCCGGCACCTGCGGCCTATTCCCCGCCGGCCCCGCCCCTGCCCCGGGCTGGTCCCAGACCGAGGGGGCGGCTTGGCTGATCCAAGGCGGCAGGGATCCTGCGCTCCTGCCGCAGTCTCCTCTGCCCACACGTTCCCCCGTGCAACGCCGGTCGCGCAGCGCTCGAACCCCCATCGAAGTGATAGTTTTGCTCTCATGGGATGGGACCGGCGTCGGCAGTTCTGGGCGGCGACCTCGGTGCGTCTGGGGGAGCTGGCCCACTCGGGTCGGGCTCCTGCGGACATCGCCACGCTGGAGGAGCTCCATGCCCTGCACGCGCCCCGGACGTGGTTCGAGGGCTCCCGCTGCGCCGAGTGCGCCCAGCGGTGGCCGTGCGCCGTCTACCGGGGCATCGCGGCCCGGGAGGGCACGGACGCCCCCGGGAGCCAGGTCCCGGGCGGAGACGGCCTGGGCGGTCCGCCCGGGGGCTACCCGCCGGGCCGTAGGGGGTGCGCATGAGCCTCGGTGCAGCCCGGGCCGCTGCCATGGGAAGGCCCGCGGGTGCCAGGGAGAGGATCCTGGGGGCCGCGTACTGGCTCTTCGCCCGCCGCGGGATCCGGGATGTGGGGGTGGATGAGCTGATCGCCGCGTCGGGGGTGGCCAGGGCGACCTTCTACCGGCACTTCCGCTCCAAGGACGATCTGGTCCTGGC
>NZ_DAIUJO010000230.1:0-2319 GCF_036848755.1 Sinomonas sp.
GGCACCGGCGTCCCACCCGAGCGCGTCATGGCGATGTTCCAGCCGTTCCAGCGGCTCGGCGACGAGGGGAAGGGGCCGGGGATCGGCCTGGGGCTCGCCGTCGCGAAGGGCTTCGTCGAGGCGATGGGCGGGGTGCTCGCCGCGGAACCGACCCCGGGCGGCGGCCTGACGATGGTGATCCGGATGCCGCTCTACGCGGGCCCCCGGGACGAGGAAGGGGACTGATGTGAAGAGGGTGCTCGTGGTCGACGACGAGCCGCAGCTGCTGCGCGCGCTGCAGATCAATCTGCGCGCCGAGGGCTACAGCGTGACGGTCGCGGCGAACGGGACCGAGGCCCTGCGCCTGGCCGCTTCACGGCCGCCGGACGTGCTCGTGCTGGACCTGGGCCTGCCGGACATCGACGGGTCCGAGGTGATCCGCGGGATCCGCGGGTGGTCCGACATGCCGATCGTGGTCCTCTCGGCCCGGCATGGGTCCGCGGACAAGGTGGAGGCGCTGGACGCCGGGGCGGACGACTACGTGACCAAGCCGTTCGGGCTCGACGAGCTGCTCGCCCGGCTGCGCGCCGTCGAACGCCGCTCAGCCCACGCGGCGCCGGGCGGGGTGATCGACGCGGGCGACCTTCTGATCGACCTCGGTGCCGCCACGGTCACGCGCCAGGGCGAGCGAGTTCACCTCACCCCCCGAGAGTGGGGCGTGCTGCAGATGCTCGTCGCCAACCGCGGCAAGCTCGTCACGCAACGGCAGCTGCTTCAGACCGTCTGGGGACCAGCCTATGGAGAGGAAACCCAGTACCTCCGGGTGTACATGGCCCAGCTGCGCCGGAAGCTCGAGGCAGACCCGGCGAATCCCCGCCACCTCATCACCGAACCGGGGCGAGGCTATCGGTTCGAGACTCCGGCCGTGAACTGAAACCTGCCCCAGGCGTTTCTCCGAGCTCCACCGGGCATAAAGGATGCATAAAGCGACAGTCCAACCGTTCCGGGCGGTGTTAGCGTCGCGTGCATCACCCAAGGACAGAGCCAGCGAGACCAACAAGAGGGGATGGCAAAGATGACCACGCTCAGCCGGCCTCCCGCCGAGCCGAGGCCGGGCAGGGCCGAGCCAGGCCGTTCGTTCAAAGCCTGGTTGCTCCATGACCTGCATCAGACCCAGGCCCTCCACCAAGGCCCCCACGCGATACCGCGCGTCGATGAGAAGAAGCACTCGTGGTGGCAGGTCATGTGCCTGACCGGCGTCGACTACTTCTCCACCCTGGGCTACCAGCCAGCGATTGCGGCGGTGGCGGCTGGGGTGCTCTCACCCTTGGCCACCCTGGTCCTCGTCGTCGTCACCCTCTTCGGGGCCCTCCCCGTGTACCGGCGCGTCTCCGAAGAGAGTCCACACGGATCGGGCTCGATCGCGATGTTGGAACGCCTCCTGCCGCGCTGGGGCGGCAAGTTCTTCGTGCTTGCCTTGCTCGGCTTCGCCGCGACCGACTTCATGATCACCATGACCCTGTCGGCGGCGGACGCCGCCGCCCACCTGATCGGCAACCCGCTCACCCCCGGCTGGCTGCAGGGACAGAACATCGCGGTCACCCTGTTCCTGCTGGCTCTGCTTGCGGCGGTGTTCCTCAGGGGCTTCAAGGAGGCGATCGGCGTGGCCGTGGTCCTGGTGGGACTCTATTTGGGGCTCAATGCCATCCTCGTCGCCGTCACCATCGGTCTCGCACTCGAGCATCCGATCCAGGTGAACGACTGGTGGCAGGCGATGCTCACCTCGCATGGAAACCCCGTCCTCATGCTCGCCGTCGCAGTGCTCGTGTTCCCCAAACTGGCCCTCGGCATGTCCGGTTTCGAGACCGGAGTAGCCGTCATGCCGCAGATCAGAGGAGATGCGACCGACACAGAGGAACAACCGAGGGGGCGCATTCGCGGTACCAAGCGCCTCCTGAGCACGGCCGCCGTCATCATGAGCGCGTTCCTCGTCACATCCAGCTTCACCACCGTGGTCCTGATCCCTGAAAAGGAGTTCCAGCCGGGAGGCGCAGCCGACGGACGCGCGCTCGCGCTCCTTGCCCACGAGGACCTCGGCGTCGTCTTCGGCTCGATCTACGACCTGAGCACGATCGCCATCCTCTGGTTCGCTGGAGCATCTGCAATGGCGGGCCTGCTGAACCTCGTGCCCCGCTACCTGCCCCGCTACGGCATGGCCCCGCAGTGGACCAAGGCGACCCGCCCCCTCGTCCTCGTCTTCACCGCAATCGGGTTCCTCATCACGCTGATCTTCGCGGCCAACGTGGACGCCCAGGGCGGCGCCTACGCGACCGGCGTCCT
>NZ_DAIUJO010000231.1:0-2314 GCF_036848755.1 Sinomonas sp.
CGGCGAGCTGGACGATGACTTCCAGCTCCCTGTCCGTCTGCGCATGCTCGGGGCCGATGTAGAGCCGGTCGACCGTGCCATCGCCGTTGTCCCGCAGGTCGGCAGTGTACGTTGCGTTGATCATCGCGAACATCGCATCAGCCCGCGCAACGCCGTGCTTGCGGGTCGAATCGGTCCATCGCGGTGACATGACCCCAACCCTACCAAAAAAACCGAGCCCATTTTTGTAGCCGACTTTGCCATCTTCTGTACGCTCGACCTGTCACCGACCGGCAGCAGGCAGACCTCCTGGCCGCCGGCGTCCGCCGCGACGACCTCTACATCGACCACGGCGTCTCCGGGGCCCGGGCATCCCGGCCGCAGTTCGACCAGGCACTCGAGGCGCTCATCGAAGGCGACACCCTCGTGATCACGACACTGGACCGGCTCGGGCGCTCCACCCAGAACATGCTCGCCTTCGCCGACCAGCTCCGGGCCAGGGGCGCGGGCCTGCGCGTGCTGAACCTCGGCGGCGGCGACGTCGACACCGCAACCCCCATGGGGTCCATGCTGTTCACCATCATGGCCGCCCTGGCCCAGATGGAGCACGAGATCAAACGCTGTGAGTCTTGGAGTGGCTGGTCCGGGACTGGCTGGCAGGGTAGACGCTGGTCGTCTTCCCCTGGGCTGTGACTCAATCAAACGCTGGCCCCTCAGTGGGCCTTTCAATCGAATTGTCCAGTCCGGGGGTTGGCGGCCGGCGCCGCCCGGCCCACACCGAATGGCTTGATCAGAAGACTGCCCAGCCCTGGGGCTGTGGCCCATCACAGTGATGCCTCGGAGTGACCTTCACCCGGGTCGACGCCGGCCGCGTCGCGGCCAGAAGCATCTGCCCGTTCATGAGGAAGGAAACCCGTGGCCGCGATGACCACTGTCGCACAATCACGCCCGTTCGTCATCGGCGTGGACACCCACGCCCGAACCCACACCTTCGCCGTGCTCCGCGCGGCGACCGGAGAGCAGCTCGGCTGCCAGCAGTTCCCCACCACGGCCGCGGGCATGCGCCGGGCCCTGGACTGGGCAGCCCGCCGGACCGGCGGCGATGCGGACACGCTCTGGGTCATCGAGGGAATAGGCAGCTACGGTGCCCAGCTCGCCGGGGCCGTCACAGACGCCGGCTTCGAAGCCGTGGAAGCCCCGAGGGGCTACGTGCGCTCACAGACCACCACGGGCAAGTCCGACCCGCTGGACGCGGCAGCGATCGCCGCCGCCGCCCTTCCCCTCGCGGAGGACCGCCTGCGCATCCCGCGCCAGGACGAGGGCGTGCGCGCAGCCCTGCGGGTGCTCGTCGCGGCGCGGGAGCAGATGACCCTCGAGCGCACCGCGAAGGTCAACGCCCTCACTGCCCTGGTCCGGATCGTGGACCTCGGCCTCGACGCCCGCCGCCCGCTCTCGGGCACGCAGATCACCGAGATCGCCCGGTGGCGGGCACGGGAGGAGGACATCGCCACGGCCACCGCACGCACCGAGGCAGTCCGGCAGGCCAAGCGCATCACCGCCCTCCAGACGGAGCTCAAGGAAAACCAGGGCCGCATCACAGAACTGGTCCGGGCAAGCCCCGCGGCGCCGCTGCTGGAGGAGACCGGCATCGGGCCAGTCACCGCCGCAGTGGCCTACACCGTCTGGTCCCACCCCGGCCGGGTCCGCTCCGAGGCCGCCTTCGCCGCCCTCGCCGGGGTCAGCCCCATCCCGGCCTCATCGGGGAACACCGTCCGGCACAGGCTCAACCGGGGAGGCGACAGACGCCTCAACCGCGCACTCCACATGGCGATCATCACCAGAATGACCTACGACCCCGACACGCGCGCCTACGCCGAGCGGCGCACCGCTGAGGGGAAGACCCCACGGGAGATCCGCCGTTGCCTCAAGCGCTACCTCGCCCGACACCTCTACCGCACACTCAACGCGCTCCACCAGACCCCAGCCGCGACAGCCGCTTGACAGACATAGAAGATTCGTCACCGACTCCATCACCAAGCGCAGGGAAGCCGGGAAGGACCTCGGCGGCCGTCCCCGACGGATCACCGACAGCCAGATCCGAAGCGCCCTCCGCCTCGTCCAAGCCGGCGAGCCCGCCGCCCAGGTCGCCCGCGACCTCGGCATGTCCCGCGCCACCTTCTACAGACGCTCCCGAGTCCTCGCCGACTAGCTGGACCTAGCGGGCGGGCCGAGCGCCCCGGTCACCCGTGCAGGCCTCGCGCTGATCGCCACCCTCCCCAATCAGCGGGCCGCCCGGGCACGGTCCCCGGGCTGCTGGAGAACCCTCATCCTCGTC
>NZ_DAIUJO010000232.1:0-2177 GCF_036848755.1 Sinomonas sp.
TGCCGTGCTGGCGGCTGCGGGGGGCGGCGGGGCGCCTGGGCCGCCGGCCAGGCCGGCGCCGACGGCGGCGAGCCCTCCGGCCAGGAGCAGGGCGGTCCCTGCTCCTGCCAGGCGTGTCCTGGTCCTTCCCGTCCTCATCTTTCTGGCCCGTTCCTCGCTCAGGCCTTGGCGGTGCGGCGGCGCAGGGCGAACCCTGCCCCTGCCCCTGCGGCCAGGAGCCCGGCGCCTGCGGCGATCAGGCCCGCATCCGGGCCGTTGTGCTGGGCGGGGGTGGGGATGCCGGTGCCGGGGGCGCCGGCGGGCATGGCGGCCAGGGTCCCGCACAGGGCGGGGGAGGTCGCTGCGAGGGGGAGGGAGGGGACCAGGTCGCTGGGCTCCTTCTGGGCGGCGGCGGGCAGGGTGGCCGGGTCCAGGCCGTGGACGACCACGACCGCGGTCCCGGACTGGAGGGAGGCCAGGGTCTTCGCGTCCAGGGTGATGGTGCGCTGGTAGGTGTAGGAGGAGCCCGAGGGGGCCACGGCCAGGTCGGTGCCGGCGGCGGGGCTGGTGTCCCCGCTGGTGGAGAGGGTGGTGCCGATGCCGCCGTAGAACGGGGCGCCCTCGGTGGTGCTGATGACCCCGTCGCCGCTGGTGTCCGCGGATGGGCCGGGGCACTGGCCCTTGGCGCCGATGTGGATGTGCTGGACGTGGGGGTAGGGCTTGCCGCCGAACGTGGCGGCGAGGCCGGTGACGTTCTCGGTCACGGTGGCCTGGTTCCCGTTCAGGGTGATCATCGCGGTGCCGGAGGCGTTGGAGCCGTTGATGGAGGCCAGGTTCGCCTGGTACGCGGTGCCGCTGTCGGCGGCCAGGGCCGGGGAGCCGGCCAGGGCCAGGGCCCCGAACGCGAGGGCCGGGGCGATCAGGAATGCGGACTTCTTCATGGCGGTGCTTCCTCTGTTCTGGGTTTCGCGCCCCCGGGTCCGGGGGCGCCGGTCGCCGGGCCCAGAAGCGGTCCGACAGCTGTTATTCGGTGTGGGCCCGATCACGGATTGGGTTCCCGGGCAGAAAAGTCTCCGGGCCCCTGTCCGCGGGGCACCGGGGACCGGTGCTCCTGCCGTGCCGTGCTGCCGGTCCGCGTGGTTCCGGTGCCGGGGTGTCATCCGCTCCAGCAGGCCAGGACGTCGGTGGCGATCTGGTAGGCCAGTGCGGTGCGGGTGGTCCGCTGGGGCCCGACGGGCTCGCCCAGGCGTGTGGCGTCCACGGTCAGGGCGAAGGCGTCCTTGGCGAAGGCCACGGTGCCGGTGCTGCTGCGGTAGGCGGGCAGGCCGAGGTTGGCCAGGCCCTGGATCGGGGCCGCCCCGGGCAGTCCCGCGACGGCGGCCTGGGCGTACGAGCGGGCCGCGGCAGGGTCCGGGTAGGCCTTGACCGAGAGCACCAGCGTCCCGCCCGGGAGCGCGTAGGTGCACGTGTACAGCCCGGCGGCCCAGGCCGAGGCGGGCACAGGCACAGCGGGCAGGGCCAGGGCCTGGGCGATCCTGTCCCTGATCTCATCCCCGCACACCATCGCCGCCGCCGGCGGGACCCCGGCCGGGGAGGCTGAGGCCTGCACAGCCTCTGCCGCGGAGACGTCCCGTGCAGCGGAGGCCGGGGCGCCCATGGCTGCGGGGGGCGCGGGGGGGCCGGTGCCGCCCTGGGCGCACCCGACTGCCGCTGTCGTCAGTGCCGCCGCGGCCAGCGCGGCCAGGGCCCGCAGCACCCCGGCCGTCGGCCGGGGCCGCCGGGGCGCGGTGTTTCCCACCCTGCTCCCGTCCCTGCTCGTCCGGCCTGGGCTCAGCGCCGGGTCCGGGCGGTTCGGCGTCCGAGCACGGTGCCCAGGGCCAGCATGCCGATGCCCAGGAGCAGGTGCAGGCCGTTGTCGGCGGCGTTGACCGGGACGAAGTTCGCCGGCATGTCTCCCATGAAGAAGAGCCCGTAGACGAACAGGACGAGGTAGACCGCCCCGCCCCAGACCAGGTAGCCCTTGGCCGCGGCGGCCGAGCGGGCGAGTGCGAGGCCGGCGACGCCGAAGAGGAGGTGGACGATGTTGTGCAGCACGGAGACCTGGAACAGGCCCAGGAGCATCGCGTGCGAGCCGTGCCCGGCGAAGGCCAGGGTGCCGGTGGTGATGCCGGGCACGAAGCCCAGGATCCCGACCAGGA
>NZ_DAIUJO010000233.1:0-2165 GCF_036848755.1 Sinomonas sp.
GTAGGGGTCGACCCGGGGCGCGGTGCCAGCCTCGCGGCTGGTCCGTTTCCCCGGGCCGCCCTCCGAACCGGACGTGCCCGTTCCCGAGCATCCGGCTCTCCACGAGGTCGTGCCGGTGGGTCAGGCCGCGCTCGCTGCTGACCACGGGGTGGGGATGTTCGGCCGGTGCCGGTAGCGGGTGACCGCCACCTTGCCGATGTCGAACAGCGCCACGGTCCCGTCCGTCGGCCACCACCCGGGCAGGTAGCGGCGACGGAGCTCCTTCCAGTTGGCACGGGGGTGTTTGCGGCGCATCCACAACAGCACCCGTCGCCAGGTGAAGCGGCGGAGGTAGTCGAAGGTGGCCTTGGAGACGCCGTGCCGGAAGTAGTTGGCCCAGCCCCGCAGCACCAGCGCGAGCCGGTAGAGCAGGACGGCGAGCGGCTTGTTCAGTCCCTGCTGGGTTGCCGTGCGCACCTTGGCCTTGACCGAGGCCAGCGCGGCCTTGGTCGGAAAGGTGTAGGTGGTCGGCTTCCCGCTGCCTCGCTTGGGCTGCCGCTGGATGCGGAAGCCCAGGAAGTCGAAGCCCTGGTCGATCGAGACGATCCTGGTCTTCACCGCCGATAGGCGTAGGCCCATCGGGGCGAGGACGGCTGCGGCCTCGTCCCGCAGCGCTTCGGCGTGCGCCTGGGTGCCGTGAACCAGGACGACGAAGTCGTCCGCGTAGCGGACGAGCCGATAGGTCGCCTGGCCCTTGGCGCGGCGGCGGTGCCGGGCGCTGGAGTCGCCCATCGCCGCCCAGGCGGCGGTGAAGTGCTCGTCCAGCACGCTGAGGGCGATGTTGGCCAGCAGTGGAGACAGGATGCCTCCCTGCGGCGTGCCGGTGGCCGTGTCCCTGAGGGTCTGCTCCTCGCTGAGGATGCCCGCCTTCAGGAACGCCTTCACCAGCGCCAGCACGCGCTTGTCGGCGATCCGTGCCCGCACCCGGTCCATCAGGGCCGGGTGGTCGATCGCGTCGAAGCACGCCTCGATGTCCGCGTCGACGACCCACCCGTAGCTACGCGGGTGAGAGGTCCACTGGTGGATCTCGGCGATCGCGTCCTGCGCGCGGTGACCGGGGCGGAACCCGTGCGAACACGGTTGGAAGTCCGCCTCGAAGATCGGCTCCAGGACCAGTTTCAGGGCGGCTTGCACCACCCGGTCCCGAACGGTCGGGATGCCCAGGCGGCGCAGCTTGCCCGACGCCTTGGGGATCATCCGTTCCCGCACCGGCACCGGGGCGAACTGGCGGGCCTTCAGGTCGGCCCGCAGATCGGCGAGGAAGACCTCGACCCCGCGCACGTCCTCGATGTAGTAGGCGGTGATGCCGTCCACTCCGGCCGTGCGCGAGCCCCGGTTGCTGCGCACCCGCGCCCAGGCCACGGCCAGGACGGCGGGATCGACGACCAGGTTGAACAGGTCGTCAAACCGGCGAGCAGGATCGCTGCCGGCCCACTGGTGCAGCTTGGTCTGGATCTTCAGTACCCGGGCCCGCGCGAAGCGCACGTCGAGCTGCGGTGCGCCGGTGTTCACCGGCGGCCTCCTGACCTTCCAGTTCCTGCACTGCGAACTCGCTGCCGCCCTTGGCCATGTGACCGGCTTTCCCGGTCTCGGACTACTACGGCGGCTCCGCCCCACCACGCGGCGATCGGCTGACGGTGCGCCCAGCCCGCCCCGACCTGGCCGGTCGGGCGGCGGGACAGCCCCGCGGTGGTTCCCACGTTCACCACTTGACCGTTCGACGGGATCGGCGCCCAGCTATTCCCCGGCGGCCTCGCCACGACTACCCCGCAGCACTTCATCGTGGCCTTCGACCCGGCCAACCCTGGACCTGGCCGAAGTTCCCTCGGCGACTGCACGTCCCGACCGAGGTGCGCACCGCTGACCGGCCCAGATCCACCAGGTTCGAGCCGACGTTCCACTTTCGGGGGTTCCACCACTGGTTCCTGCACTCGTACGCCTGTCCGTCTCGCTTGCCAGGCCCGGGCCGTCTGGCAGTACCGACCCGTCCTGTCGTTGTCGGGGCTGCTCCCGCCTGCCTCGGCACCTCCCGAGATCGACTGCCCCCAGCTTCATCAGGCCGCTGCGACGGCCCGAAGAGGAAGGACTCCCACCTCCCTGCGGTCATGCGGCGCCTCGTGGCGCAC
>NZ_DAIUJO010000234.1:0-2160 GCF_036848755.1 Sinomonas sp.
AGTCGCCCATCGTGATCGGGGCAAGGGCCGCGCCCTGGACCTGGATGACGGCGAGGTCCGAGAGGGGGTCGGTGCCGACCACCGTGGCCGGGTACACCTTGCCCTCGCTCGTGCGGACCTGGATGGTGGGGGTGGCCGTCTGCCCGTCGATCGTGACGACGTGCGTGTTGGTCAGGATGTGCCCTGCACTGTCGAGGACGACCCCCGAGCCCGTGCCCTGGGCGCTGCCCGAGGACACGGAGACCGTGACCACGCTCGGGGAGGCCTTCGCTGCGGCGGCGGCCACCGCATCCGTGCTGGTCCGGTCGTTGACGACGACCGGGCTGGCCTGGACCGAGGCCCCGGCCTGGGCCTGCCCGGGCGCGGCCTGGGCGAGCAGGGCATAGCCCTCCGCGGCCGCGCCCCCACCGACGAGTCCCGCAGCGAGCATCCCCGCCGCGAGGGCACCGCTCCCCCACAGCCGTCGGCCCGGCGCCCGGCCGCCCCCGGTGTGCTGCCGGGCGCCGGGAGCGCCCTGGCCGGTGCCCGCGCGGCCCTTCCCCTGGTCCGGGTCCGGTGTGGCGTCATTCACGGTGGTCTCCCTTTCGTGGTCCTGTTCCCCACAATGGACCGCGATGCTGTGCTGGGCTCATCGCTTTCCCGAAAGGTCGCTGGGAGCCTGCCGTGCGCGGAGGCCGCCGCCGGCACCCCTCAGGCCGGCAGGATGCGCTCCCGGCGGGGTCGCTGCAGGTACTGGAGGTAGCCGACGAGGACGACGATGAGGGCCAGCAGGACCGCCGAGACCGGCCCGTCGCCCCAGCCCAGGCCCCCGACCTCGGGCCCCTTCCCGGTCCAGTCGGCGAACGAGGCGCCCAGGGGGCGGGTGAGGACATAGGCGACCCAGAACGCGGCGACCCCGTTCAGGCCGAACGCCGCCCTGGCCGCGCCGGGGGCCGCGAACAGCAGCGCGAACACGATCCCCGCCCCCAGGAACCCCAGCCCGGCCGTGTAGGCCAGCAGGTCCCCGGCAGCGGTGCCCAGGGCGAACGCCGCGCACACCGCGGCCCAGTAGAACACCTCCGGCCGGCCACGGGTGATGCTGTGCACCGACAGGGTCCCCTCCACCCGCCACCAGGCCCACAGCACTGCCGCGAGCACCACCGCGAACCCGGCCGAGGAGAGCACGTAGGACACGCCCAGGACGACATGGAGGACGTCGGCGGCCATCGTCCCGAACACCGCGACCATCGTCACGGCGAGCCAGTACACCCACGGAACGTACCGGCGGGAGCGGAACTGCAGGGCCAGGGCCGCGGCGAAGGCCAGGAAGCACCCGGCCACCGCGAGGTAGGGATTGAAGCCGTTCACGAGGTAGTCCGAGGTCGACTCCCCCAGGGCGGTGGTCAGCAGCTTCACCGCCCAGAACAGTGCCGTCACCTCCGGCACCTTCAGCACAGCTGCAGGGCCCGTCAGGGCCGCGTGGCGCTCCAGGGCGCCCTCATCGGCCCCCACCGGGGCATTGGCATAGGACATGCCCCCATGCTGCAGGCGCCCCTCTAAGGGATCTCTAAGAAGAATCATGGGTGTGCGGCCGGGGCCCGGGCCGCACTCCCGCGCGGCGCACCGGCCCGGATCAGGCGCCGTCCGGATCACTTGGGCAGAAGCGCAGTCCGGCGGGGAGGTGCAGGGATGCCGGGCGCGGGGGGCGGGGGGTCCGGTGCTGGTGGGGCGGGCAGGGCCAGAGGGGGCCGCTCGCTCCTGCCCGCCCCCTAACCGGGCCGGTGGCTCCCGGGCACGCGGGGGCGGGCCCCGGCCGGAGCGCCCCTCCTGCTCCACAAGAGGTCCGGCTGGGGCCCGCCGCACCAGTGTCTCCTCGGGCGGCTGAGACCGGGCTGAGAACGCTGCCGGCCGGCGCCGCCGCCACGGCGGGCCAGCCGGGCGTGCTTCAGCCGGTGACGAGGTTCCTGGGCGGCGGGGTGAAGCTGCCGTGGTCGTAGAACTGGTAGGCCTGCTGCATGTAGCGGGCCCACTGCGGGCCGGCGATGTAGGCGCCGTCCACGACGGGGTAGTACCGGCCGTTGACGGTGATGTTCCGGCCGAGGCGGGCGGTGGAGTTGAAGGGGTCCCCGAAGAAGGAGGCGGTGGCCAGGCCCTTGGTGTAGCCGAGGACCCAGGTCTGGT
>NZ_DAIUJO010000235.1:0-2128 GCF_036848755.1 Sinomonas sp.
CCCTCGGGGACCGCTCCATCCCGGCGAACCACGACCACACCGCCATCGACCTCCTCGCCAACGTCGACCGGTTCGCCAACCCCGGCAACGCCCACGAGCTCCAGGACTACATCCGCCCCCAGGGCGAGAACAGGTTCCACGTCCTCGCCAGCCAGAACAACGCCGCCAACCGCGAAGTCATCGACGGCGCCGCGTTCGTCCAACTCCACCACGTGCTGCGCTCCTTCTACCACCTCATCGTGGTGGACACCGGCAACGCCTCGACGGCCAGCACCTGGCAGGCCGCCGTCGGGCTCTCCGACGAGCTGGTCCTGGTCGCCATGGCCAAGGAGGACTCCGTGAAGACCCTCGCCGCCACCGTCGACACCCTCGTAGACGACGGCATGCAGGACAAGCTCGCCCGCGGCGTGCTGCTGCTCACCGAACCGCCCCTGGCCTCGAAGAACCGCAAGGCCCACCTCGAACTCCTCGAGCGCACACGCGAGCACTTCTCCGACTACGTCCGCGCCGTCGTGGTCCTGCCGTTCGACCCGGCCCTGGACAACGGCGGCCCCATCGTCTACCACAACCTCTCCGCCCAGAGCAAGGAAGCCTGGCTCAAGGCCACGGCCGAGATCATGAAGGGCCTTTGATTCAGCTGCTCGCCCAGCGCTGGGGGCCGGCATCTCCGTGGTGCTGGGCGTCGGTGCGCCGTGGGAGTCCTACAACCGCCGTTCTGGTCGGAACCCTGTAAGTTGCGGCGCCCGATCCCGCTCTACCGTCCATCCTTGTTACATGAAACAATGGGGGCATGAACGTGAAGGATCGGGTCAGCGAGCACAGACGCCGGATGCGCCAGGCGGGCTTCCGGCCCATTCAGGTGTGGGTGCCGGACACCCGCTCCAAGTCCTTTGCCGAAGAGGCGAGGCGGCAGAGCGCCATCGTGGCCGAGTCCGACCGGCACTCGGACATCCACGAGTGGATTGACGCGGTGTCCGTGTCCTGGGACGACGAGGAGTGAGAGGCGAGATCTGGACAGTGGCCGGAGGCGGCTACGCCTCCAAGCCCCGCCCGGCACTGGTGATCCAGGACGACCGGTTCGATGACGTGGGCTCCTTGACGGTGATCCCCCTGACCTCCACCCTGAACGACACCCCGCTCCTGCGGATCCCGGTCGAGCCCTCCCAGCGGACGGGCCTGACGCAGAAGAGCCAGATCATGATCGACAAGATGACCACAGTGCCGCGCGCCAACGCCCACCAGCGGGTGGGGCACCTGACCTCAACCGAGATGGTCGAGGTCGAGCGGGCACTGCTGGTCTTCCTCGGCATCGCCTGACGGGGATCTGCGCGCGCAGGAAGGCTCGGCACCATTTGCTGCCGGACCTTCCTGCGACCTCCGTGCGAGCGCTTCCCTTCCCACTCATGGGTTTACCGGTCCTGGGCGAGGTGCTTTCCCTGGGTGCGGGACTGCTGGACAGTATTCGCCTTTGCCTTGCCGATGCTCTTCCCGCGGCCGGCTGCGGCGTGGGCGATGGGGTACTTCTGCTGAGCCTCGCCGAACTGCTTGGCCGCGATCGCCTTCTCCGGAGCCCCCGCAGTGCGCATGCGGGCTGCTTCGGCCTCCAAGCGGGCGGCGCGGTCGTAGGCCGCTCCGGCATCGGCTGCGGCCTTGGCGCCGGCAGCCTTGCGCTGCCTGGCAGCCTGTCGGACCGCGGCGGCGGCCTTCTCCGGGTCGGATGGCGCTATCTGCGCGGCGTCCCGCTCGAATGCGGCGGCGTGGTCCCTGCCCTGCTCGGCCACGAAGCCCTGCTGCCGGGTATCCCCACTCGGGATATCTCCGTGATCGGGCTCGGCCCCGGCCGCGTCGTAGTCGCGCAGGAGGCTGCGGATCTTCTGGGCCTCCGGGTAGTACGACGGCGGCCCCTCCCACCGGGACAGGCGCGCCCACCGCTGCGCCCGGGCCAGCCGCGCCGGATCCGTGTTCTTCAAGGGCTCGGTGGACTTCTGGCCCTCCTGCAGGAGCTTGTGCGGGTCGAAGCCGTAGCGCTCGGCCGCGGCGCGGCGCAATGTCTCCTCGGCCTGGGCGGCGCGTGGGTCGTGCTCGGCCCAGGCGTTGGAGACCTCGTAGGCGTTCAGGATCTCCGGCA
>NZ_DAIUJO010000236.1:0-2115 GCF_036848755.1 Sinomonas sp.
CGCACTGGTTTGCCGACAGCAACAAGCCCGGTCAGCGCTACAAGGACTTCGTCCGCGAGGACGTCAAGATCCGCAAGCTCATGACCACGGGCATGGAGCGCGCGGGCATCGCTCGCGTCGAGATCGAGCGCACCCGCGACCGCGTCCGCGTGGACATCCACACGGCCCGTCCGGGTATCGTGATCGGCCGCCGCGGCGCCGAGGCCGACCGCATCCGCGGCGAGCTCGAGAAGCTCACCGGGAAGCAGGTCCAGCTGAACATCCTCGAGGTCAAGAACCCCGAGATCGAGGCTCAGCTCGTCGCCCAGGGCATCGCGGAGCAGCTCTCGAGCCGCGTCGCGTTCCGCCGGGCCATGAAGAAGGCCATGCAGTCGGCGCAGCGCGCCGGTGCCAAGGGCATCCGAGTGGCCTGCTCGGGCCGTCTCGGCGGCGCCGAGATGTCCCGTTCCGAGTTCTACCGCGAGGGTCGCGTGCCGCTGCACACCCTTCGCGCGAACATCGACTACGGCTTCTACGAGGCCAAGACGACCTTCGGCCGCATCGGCGTGAAGGTCTGGATCTACAAGGGCGATGTGACGTCCAAGGAGCTCGCTGCCCAGGCGGCCGCCGCTCCGTCGTCGCGCGGCCCCCGCGGCGACCGTCCTGGCCGCCCGGGCGGTGGCGAGCGCCGTCGTCGTCCGTCTGGCGACCGCCAGCCCCAGGCTGCCCCCGAGGCCGCCGAGGCTCCGGCCGCCGAGGCTGCCGCCCCGGCAGCGGAAGGAGGAGAGGCTTAAATGCTTATCCCGCGTCGTGTGAAGCACCGCAAGCAGCACCACCCGGGTCGCTCGGGCGCTGCAACCGGCGGCACGAAGGTCAGCTTCGGCGAGTTCGGCATCCAGGCCCTTTCCCCGGCCTACGTGACGAACCGTCAGATCGAGGCCGCTCGTATCGCGATGACCCGCTACATCAAGCGTGGCGGCAAGGTCTGGATCAACATCTACCCGGACCGCCCGCTCACCAAGAAGCCGGCCGAAACCCGCATGGGTTCCGGTAAGGGTTCGCCCGAGTGGTGGGTCGCCAACGTCAAGCCGGGCCGGGTTCTGTTCGAACTCGCCGGCGTGAACGAAGACGTGGCGCGTGAAGCGCTGCGCCTCGCCATGCACAAGCTCCCGTTGAAGGCGCGCATCGTGCGTCGCGAAGGTGGTGAATGAGAATGGCAGTCGGATCGAAGGACCTGACCGCTGAGAAGCTCGACCAGCTGGACAGCGAGCGCCTCCTCGAGGAGCTCAAGAAGGCGAAGGAAGAGCTGTTCAACCTCCGCTTCCAGTCGGCCACGGGCCAGCTTGAGAGCCACGGCCGCCTCGGCGCCGTGAAGAAGGACATCGCCCGCATCTACACGGTCCTCCGTGAGCGCGAGCTCGGCATCCGCGTCGAGCCCGTGTCCGCCGTCGAGGGCACGAAGGACGCGAAGAAGTCCAAGAAGGCTGCCAAGGCCGAGGCCCAGACTGACACTGAGGCCCAGACAGAGGCTCCCACGGATGAGACCGAGGAGGCCAAGTGAGCGAGGAGAGCAACGTGACGCAGAACGCCCCTGAGGCGGCGGCCGACGAGCGCGGCCACCGCAAGACGGCCCGCGGCTACGTCGTGTCCGACAAGATGGAGAAGACCATCGTCGTCGAGGTCGAGGATCGCGTGAAGCACTCGCTCTACGGCAAGGTCATCCGCCGCACCAGCAAGCGCAAGGCCCACGACGAGAACAACACCGCCGGCATCGGCGACCTCGTTCTCATCGCGGAGACGCGCCCGCTGTCCGCCACCAAGCGGTGGCGTCTCGTGGAGATCCTCGAGAAGGCCAAGTAGGCCTTCCGGGTTCTCCCGAGACTCGGCAGTAACGAGAGCGGCCCGTTCCTCCCACCGGAGGGGCGGGCCTCTCTGCGTTTCGGGTACGCCAACTCCGCCTCTGGTCCGTTTCGGGTACGGCTAGCTTCCCCAGCTGATGGTTTTTGGCGCACGACGTCGGGATGCGGCACGGCACCCAAGGCCGCCTTTGCCTGGGTTGCTGTACCCGAAACGGGGTGGGGCGGGGGGATCTGTACCTGCAACGCTGCAGGGCGGGGGTATCTGTACCTGAAACGC
>NZ_DAIUJO010000237.1:0-2105 GCF_036848755.1 Sinomonas sp.
GCCCAGGGCGTGTGGCAGATCTTCGACGAGGACCGGCCCGAGCACGCCGCCCAGCGCCGGGAGCTCAAGGAGCTGCTGAGCGAGCGCGAGTACCTCGCGGCGAAGCGGACGACCATCAACGCCCACTACACCGACGCCGCCTACGCCCAAGCTGTCTGGGGCACGCTGACCCGGCTCGGGTTCACCGAGGGCGAGGTCCTCGAGCCCGGCTCCGGGGCGGGGACGTTCATCGGCCTCGCCCCGGAGGGTGCGCGGATGACCGGGGTCGAGCTGGACCCGGTCACGGCAGGGATCGCCCAGAAGCTCTACCCCCACGCCGAGGTCCGCAACGAGTCGTTCGCGGACACCCGCTACCGTGCCGGGCACTTCGACGCCGTCGTGGGCAACGTGCCCTTCGCCGACCTCGTGCTCCACGACCCCAGGCACAACGCCGGCGGCCACTCGATGCACAACCACTTCATCATCAAGTCCCTGGCCCTGACCCGGCCCGGGGGAGTGGTCGCCGTGCTGTCCTCGTCGTTCACCCTGGACGCGGGGAATCCTGCCGCGCGGCGGGAGATGAACGCGATGGCCGACCTGATCGGCGCGGTCCGCCTGCCCACCGGGGCGCACCGCCGCGCCGCCGGCACGGAGGCGCTGACCGACCTGCTGGTCTTCCGCCGCCGCGAGCCCGGGCAGGAGCCGGCCAGCACGCTGTGGGAGACGGTGCACGCCAAGCGGATCGACGGGCAGGTCACCCGGGTCAATGCCTACTTCGACGAGCACCCCGAGCACCTGCTCGGGGACCTGCACGTCGGGCACGGCATGTACGGGGAAGCGACCCTGACCCTGACCACGCCCGACCTCGCCGCCGTCCCCGCGCGGCTCGAGGAGGCACTGGCCGGGATCGCGGACCGGGCCCTGGCCGAGGGCAGGGGCATGACCCCCCGGAGCGCCGAGCAGACCGCCGAGCGGGCAGCATGGATGCCTGCGGAGCGCGGCCTGTGGGAAGGCCACCTGACCCGCACCGACACCGGCTTCACCGTCGTCCAGGACGGCGCCCACATCGACTTCCCCGTCCCCGGGCTGACCGTCTCCGGATCGGCCGGGGCCCGGGTGAAGGCCGGCTCCCAGGCCGAGGAGCTCACTGCCCTGCTGGGCATCCGCGACGCGGCCCGGACCCTGCTGGAGCTGGAGGCCGCCGACGTCGACGACACCCCGGAGACCGACGCGGCACGCGAGACGCTGCGGACCCGCTACCGCGAGTACACGGCCGCTTACGGGCCGGTGAACAGGTTCAAGCTCACCCCCACCGGGCGGGTGGACGAGGACGGGGAACCGGTTATGAGCCGGCGGGTGCCGCTGGCGGTGGCCAAGTTCCGGCAGGACCCCTGGAGCCCGGTCGTTTTCGCCCTGGAGGAGTACGACGAGAGCACGGGCACCGCCAAGGAGGCCCCGCTGCTCTCGGCCCGGCAGGTAGCCCCGCGCCGGCCGGTGCTGGGAGCGGAGACGGCCGAGGACGCCCTCGCGATCACGCTGGACACCACCGGCGAGGTGGACCTGGCTACTGTCGCGCACCTGCTCGGCACCGACGAGGCCGACGCCCGGGCGCAGCTGGGCGACGCCGTCTACGAGGACCCCACGACGGGGGAGCTGGAGACCCGGGCCGCGTACCTGTCCGGCAACGTGCGGGCCAAGCTGCGCGAGGCGGAAGCCGCTGCCGAGCAGGACGGCCGGTTCACGGCCAACGTCTCGGCGCTGCGCGCCGTCCAGCCGGAGCCGCTGCGCATGGACGAGGTCGAGGCCCGCATCGGCGCGGTCTGGATCAGCCCGGCCGACCACCAGGCCTTCCTGCAGGAGATCCTCGCCGACCCGAGGGCGAGCGTCGTGGGGACGGGGTCGATGTGGGACGTGAAGGCCGGCCGCCACTCCCTGAAGGCCACGAGCGAGTGGGGCACCGGGCGGATGCCGGCCGGCGACATCTTCGCCCAGCTCCTAGAGCAGCGCTCCGTCCGCGTCACGGACGAGGTGGACGGGCGCCGGGTGCTGAACCAGGTCGAGACGGCCGCTGCGCAGGAGAAGGCCCAGGCCCTGCAGGAGCGCTTCAGCGAATGGGTCTGGGAGAA
>NZ_DAIUJO010000238.1:0-2075 GCF_036848755.1 Sinomonas sp.
CAGCGACGAGGAGATGGACGCCCTCGCCGAAGCTCACCTGCACCGCTGACGAGGAGGAACCCTCCCGGCGGCACGCGCCGCCCGCCAGACCCCGCCGCTGCGGGGAGGAGCAGAGACGCGTCCCGGGGAGCCTGGGAGGGAAACCGCCCGGACGCCGCCTCCAGGTTCCTCGCGGGGGCTTCGGGCCGGTTCTCAGGCGGGGGCGCGGATCATCGGGGCAGAAGGGACGCATCCCGGGGCAGGGAGAGAGCATAGGCCGGGTACGGCGGCGGGCCGCGCGGGACGGGCACCGGCGGCGCCGTCCTCTCCTCACGCACCCCCTGGGTGCCGGGGCGCTGGGGCAACGGTATCGCGGTGGCGCCGGTGCTGGTCGCCGCCATCCTGGGTGCCGGGGCAGCGCTGGCAGGGATCCCCTGGCCGCGCCGCCGTCCGCGGCCATGGCCCGGGCGCCGCTGAGGGTGGACAGGCCGCTGGATGCCAACGTGGACTCTGCGCCGCAGGAGGCCTCTCTTAGCGTGGTCACCGTCGGGGTCAGCTCCCCCGGCTCCTTCGGGTGACCGGGTCCGGGGGGTCGTGCTCGACTGGGGACGGGCACATCCTGACCAACACCCACGTCGTGACCCTCGACGGGACCGCCGCGCACCCCCCGTCCAGCCGTCTGGCCGTGCTGCCGAGCCTGCGGCACTGGACGCCCTCTCCGTGTCCTTGGCCGTGTTCGTCCTCGCCCTGGTGGCGAAGGCCCCTGTCGTGACTTACGCGGAGCTCCCGGTCGACCAGGCCTTCGGCGCCCACCACGTGGCCTGGATCAGCACGGCCTTCCTCGGGCGTAGAGCAGGTCTTCGGGCCCAAGGGCGCGAATCGTGGTCGTGCTGGGGGTCATGGGATTCCTGTGCCGCCTGGGCCCCTTCCCTGTCCGGGCTGCTCTCCGCCCTGGACGGGGCCGGTGTCTTCTGGCCCTGTCGTTGGGGTGCTGGAGGTCTGGGCGGGCTGGGCCCGGCGCCTCCCCCGGGCCATGAGGAGGGTGAAGGCGAGGGCCCCGCCGAGGAAGATCAGGCCCGCGACCCACGTGTTCACGCGCAGGCCGAGGATGAGGTTGGCGTAGTCCGAGCGCATGAGCTCGATCACGAACCGGCCCGCCGTGTAGACCATGACGTAGAGGGCGAACTCGGCCCCGCGGGGCAGGCGGAGCCGGCGGGAGGCGGCGATGATCGCGAAACCCCCGAGCATGCACCACAGGGCCTCGTAGAGGAAGGTGGGCTGGAAGTAGCCGATGACGATGGGACTGCCCTCGGGGCCGGTGGCCGCGGCGCCGGTGGCGGGGTCCATCTGGTGGATCTGCAGGCCCCACGGGAGCGTGGTCGGGTCCCCGTAGAGCTCGTTGTTGAACCAGTTCCCGAGCCGGCCGAGCGCTTGTGCGAACAGGAGCCCGGGCGCCAGGGCGTCGGCGAACGCGGGCAGGCTTGCCTTCGCGCGCCGGGACCCGATCCACGCACCGAGCCCGCCGAGGGCGACGGCGCCCCAGATCCCGAGCCCGCCGTCCCAGATCGCGAACGCGTTCCACGGGTCCTTCCCGGGCAGGAAGTACAGCTCGGGGTCGGTGATGACGTGGTAGATGCGCCCGCCGACGATGCCGAAGGGGACGGCCCACAGGGCGATGTCCAGGACCTGGCCCGGCCTTCCGCCCCGGTGGGCCCACCGTCGGCTCGTGAGCCAGAGTGCCACGGCGATGCCGGAGAGGATGCACAGGGCGTAGAAGTGGATGGAGAGCGGGCCGAGCCTGATCGCGTCGACGGTCGGGGAGGGGATGAATGCGGGGACCGGAGGAGCGCTCACAGCGCGTTCCCCGGGTCCCGGGCCGGTCCTGCGGCGGGTGTGGGTCTGTTGTCCATGTCGGCTTCCCGAGGCGTCTTGGAGGTGCGGTGGAAGGTGGGATGAGGCGCAATCATCTCACGCGGCCTTCCCAGCGACACGTGACAGTGCAGGCATGAACATGGAGAGCAGGGTCTCCGCCGCGGACCGGGACGAGGATGAGGGTTCTCCAGCAGCCCGGGGACCGTGCCCGGGCGGCCCGCTGA
>NZ_DAIUJO010000239.1:0-2056 GCF_036848755.1 Sinomonas sp.
CCCCCGTTGCGCCGTCACCTCCGCAGGGTGCTACCGCGCCTAACGTGACCTACGGGCGCTTCGGCGAGAGCCGCCGTCGTCCGTTCCCGCCGAGCGCCCGCTGGCTCGCGGCGGCCGCCGCCGTGCTGCTCGTCGCCGCGGGCGGAGCCGGGCTGTGGGGCTTCCAACAGCAGCAGCAGAGGGACGCCGCGCTCCACGCCCTGGCCGCGGAGCAGGGCTCGCGGTCCGCCGTCATGGACCGGATCCTCTCCGCACCCGACGCCAAGATCCTGGAGGTTCCGGCCCCGGGCGGTGCGACGATGCTCATCGCGCACTCGAAGGACGCCGCCCTCGCCGGGGTCGTCACGATCGGGATGGCCCCCGCGCCGCAGGGCAAGGCCTACGAGCTCTGGCTCATCGACGCCGGCGGCTCAGCCAAGCCCGCCGGACTCGTGCAGGCCGGGGACGGTTCAACGTGGAACGAGCTTCCAGGAGGCCTCGGCAACGCCGCCTATCTCGGGGTGACGGTCGAACCTTCGGGCGGCTCGCCCCATCCCACCACGAAGCCGATCCTGCTCCAGAGCCTCGCGTAGCGTTCTTCCAATCCGGGAACGGCAGGGCTCCGAACCTTCAGTGCGGGCACGCCGCACCGGCACGGTCGTAACAGGCTGTGCGGGAAGAAGAGTAAGGAGCAGACATGTCTATCTCTGTCAGGACGCACCGCGCGCCGGTCCAGCTCGCTGCCACAGTGGTCGGCGCGATCTTCCTCGTGGTGGGAATCCTGGGCTTCGTCCCGGGCATCACGACCCACGTCGGCAGCCTCGGCTTTGCGGGCGACGGTTCGCAAGCGATGCTGCTCGGCCTGTTCCAGGTCTCGGTGCTGCACAACATCGTGCATCTGCTGTTCGGGGTTGCCGGCCTCGCGCTCGGCCGGTCGATCGCATCCGCCAAGGGGTACCTGACGTGGGGCGGCGTGATCTACTTCGTCCTGTTCGTCTACGGCCTGATCTTCATGGGGAACATGGGCGCCAACTTCGTGCCCGTGAACGGCGCGGACAACGTCCTGCACCTCCTCCTCGGGGTCGGGATGTTCGTCCTCGGCATCGTCTTGGGACGGCGGGCCGCGGGCAATCGCCGCTGAGGCCGGGCGACGACGGCGCGCGACCCCTAGGGGTTGAGCGCGTCCGTCGCGCCGCGCTCAGCGTGCTCGGAGTCGTAGCGGACCTTGGTCGCCCCGCGTTTGGCCTTGACCTCGAGGATGCGGACGTTCGCGAGATCGGCGAGCGAGCGTACCTGGGTGCCGCCGCATGGTTCGGAGTTCACTCCTCGCCGAGCGCTCCGAGAACGTGCCCCGCCGTGTGCAGGGCGGCGTGGAGGCGGCGCCGCCCCGAGTCGATCGAACAGACGACGGCGGAACCCACCGCTCGTCGCCGTCGTCGGACGTGCCAGCGGCGATGACCGTGGCGGGCGACTCGGTGAGATGGGTGTCCGCGAAGTAGGCCTGCTCCTGGGGGGCGGGCTCGTCAGCCGCGCCAGCGCAAGGTCATGAGGAACCCTGCGATCGCGATGCCGAAGCCGATGAGGATGTTCCAGTTGCCGAAGGCGGGCACGGGGAACAGGCCCTGGGTCACGTAGAAGACGATGATCCACAGCAGTCCGACCACCATGAGGGTGAACATCAGGTACTTGTACCACTGGGGGGTCGGGCCGGCGGCCTTGGCGGTGCGGCGCTTCTTCTTCGCCTTGCGGACTGCCTTCGCGCGGTTCTTCGACAGCGCCTTCTCGGCGCTCTTCGGCGCGCGCGCCTTGGTCTCGGGCTTGTCCGGAGATTCGGGCACTGGTCCTCCTCGGGGCCGGCTTCGGCTGCGCTGGGGCCCGCTTGGTATCCTGCAAGCACCGCCGATGTGCCGGGTGGCGTTGCCGGCTGGTCAATTGCTGGCTGGTCGATAGGTTCTGACAGTCAAGTCTAGCCGCCTCGCTGCCCGGTCCACCCACTCGCACGATTGGCCGAACCGCAATGAGCACCCGCATCCTCGTCATCGACAACTACGACTCGTTCGTCTACACGCTCGTGGGC
>NZ_DAIUJO010000240.1:0-1966 GCF_036848755.1 Sinomonas sp.
CTCGGGAAGTTCATGAACTGGCACGGGCCGACGTTCACGGATTCGGGCGGCTTCCAGGTCATGAGCCTGGGCTCGGGCTTCAAGAAGGTCATCGACATGTCGGCCGTGGACGCCTCAGGCCCCGACGATCCAGGAAGGGACACCGCCGTCGCGCCTGGCAAGGAACGTTTGGCCCACATCGATGAGGACGGCGTCTGGTTCACGAGCCATCTCAACGGCGATCGGCATCGCTTTTCCCCTGAGATCTCGATGAATGTCCAGCATCAGATCGGGGCGGACATCATGTTCGCGTTCGATGAGCTCACCACGCTCCAGAATTCCCGGGCCTATCAGGAGGAATCCCTCGAGCGGACGCGGCGGTGGGCCGAGCGATGCGTCGCGGAGCACTTCCGTCTCACCGACGAGCGGAGCCACCGCCCGTATCAGGCCCTGTTCGGCGTGATTCAAGGTGCACAGTACGAGGATCTGCGGCGGAAGGCGTGCCGAGATCTCGGGGCCATGCCGTTCGACGGCTTCGGAATCGGCGGTGCGCTCGAGAAGGAGAACCTCGGGACGATCGTGGCGTGGTGCTCTGAAGAACTGCCCGAAGACAAACCGCGCCATCTTCTCGGCATCTCAGAGCCCGACGACATCTTCGCGGCCATCGAGGCTGGGGCCGACACGTTCGACTGCGTGTCCCCCACCCGCGTCGCCCGCAACTCTGCTTTCTACACCGCCGACGGCCGATTCAACCTCTCCGGCGCCAAGTACCGCAAGGACTGGGGGCCGCTCCAGGACGGCTGCGATTGCTACACGTGCCAGAACTACTCGCGGGCGTACATCCGCCACCTCTTCAAGGCCAAGGAGATGCTCTCCCACACCCTCATTTCCATTCACAACGAGCGCTTCGTGGTGCGAATGGTCGACGACGCGCGCGCCGCCATCGAGGACGGCACCTTCTGGGACTTCAAAGAGGAGACGCTGGGCCGTTACTACGCCCCCCGACAGGCACCCCAACCATGACCTCGCCGCCGCGGAGGCGCCGCTTCCGAAGCCTCCCAGCGCATCGCGGGGAACAGCAGGCGGCGCTCCGATTCCGCGTGCGGTCCACAAAGGGGCTGCGGCACCAGGGATCCGCACAGAAGCGGACACGCGAGAGCAGCCCACGCGAAACCACGCCCATGGCCGCCGGCACGAGGCGGGACGCGAGCCGGGCAGCCACGTCCTGGCGGCTGGTGCGAACTGAGGAACTGCCCCCGGTCCCCAATGCCGGATGGAGCGAGTACGCTTCTGCTGCTTCGGTGAGACGCTCGCAGGCTTCGCGACCGCCCTCGTCAAGGATCGCTCTTCGAAGCCGCTCCCTGAGCTGGCGCACGGGATCGACGTCGGACTGACCGGGCAGTGGGCACCAGAGGTCGCCACCGGCGTCGGGACCGCCCGCATCAATGTGACCAGCCCGGCTAAGGGCGACGAGCTGCTCAAGAGTCGGCGGCGACGGAACCCTGAGCCCCGCATGCTCGGCAATTCTGTGGATCTCGCTCACGTAGTTCAGTCCGTCGTGCCCGAGGATCTGAGGCGAGGTGGCGAGAAGCTCCATGAGCGGCACGGTTGCGTCAACTTCCCCGGCATGTTCCATGCGCCCACGGTGGCACGAGGGACCGACAAAGTGCTGCGGTGATCGAGCCAGGCCTGGGCAACGCAGGTCTCTGCAGAATGTCCCGCTCTAACCGTTGAGTTGAGCGGGACATTCAGCAACGCATGTCTTTGCAGAATGTCCCGCTCTAACCGTTGAGTTGAACGGGACATTCAGGGAAGGCAACAAGTGCCGCGCGCCATCCGGGGAGTCCCAGCGCGACGGAGTCCAGCGCGACGTTCCGCAGAGTCAGGCGCTTGCTCACCGCCGGTGCCGAGCGCGGCACATCCCGAGGGGCGGATGTCCCGCTCATCTTCCCCCGGCCATCTCGTCCCGGCCATCTCGTCCCGGCCA
>NZ_DAIUJO010000241.1:0-1955 GCF_036848755.1 Sinomonas sp.
GCCTCCTCCGGGTTCAGACTGATCTTGTTCCGAGTGACAGATCGCCGATTACGAGTCGGTGGTCGCGACAGTCGGGCTAGTGCCGGATCGCTCGGGATGGATTGTTATGCGATCGAGAACTCGTGGCCCAGTGGCCACAGCACGGTGTAGGTCTCCCCGCTCCGATGACGGAACGCCGCCCGCACATCGCTCCCTCTGGAGTCCTGGCCCAAGACAGCGGCTGCGGCGGCGAAAGTCGTGCGGGGATCGTCGGTGAAAACGAAGATGTTGACCTCCCCCGACCCGAAGTCGTGCCCATCAACCGTCGCTGCTGGGCCGACCGCACGAACGACCCGATCTTCCAACTCGATTAGCGCGTCGAAGTCGCTGATGGACGAGGCCGGCCACTGAAGCACCAGGACGTACTTCATGTCGTCAGCGAGGATGGCGGCGGGCAGTGGTCACCTCCCACAGCCTGCCACGCCTCGTCCCTTCCGCACGCAGACCGCCGATTCCCGCACGCCGCCGATCGCTGCGACTTGCGGCGGAGGCGGCGCAGGATAGGACATTCTGTAGCGCATGCCCGACCCCGAGCTACTGAGCGAGGCCCTCGTCTGGTGGACTGGCTGGGGCCGCAGGTCATGGCCAAGCCGGTCAGACGACGAGGTCGCCGAACGGTACGGGGAGGAAACCGCGCTCGACCTGATTCGTGCCATCAAGCTCCTTGAAGCGGACTTCTACTCTTCCGACGCCCGGCACCGTCTTCCGGCCCTGGCCGAGATGGGAGACCGGGCTGCCGAGGACTTCAGAAAGCTCCATCCAGAGGCATCCGAGGACGCAGTGAAAGCCCTCGCGTGGTGCTACACCTTCGACTACAAGTAGCGCGGATCGCCGAATATCGCGTGACCGCGCGGTCCGCTCGCCCAAGAGGGCCGGTCACAGAATGGAACGTTATGGCGCGATGCTGGTCCCGTGAGCTATCCAGTTCCGATCGCCTCCGAGACTCGCCGGTGGCCCGTGGGGACGAACCTTAAGGATCTGTGATGGGTGGTCCGGCAGGGCCGATTCCTGGACGTAACCGGTTGGCCATGCTCGCAGGGTCTGTTGCGCTCGTCGTCGGTGCTTCTGGGTGCAGTGGTAGTTCGTCGCCGAGATCCGATTCGACGACATCTAGCTCCGTGCTCTCAACCGCCATTCCGTCGTCTTCTGCTGCACCCACGACTACCTCGACGACTACACCGAACTTGGCTGTCCAAGTACATGTAGTCAACTGCCCGATCCCTCCTTCCGAATATGGGGGCTCCCCGATTCCGCCCGGGTCCCCTCCGCCAATCGTGAGCGTGGCTGCGTCCCTGGTTCCTCCTGAAGGGGCTGCGATGTATGGCACCGAGACTCCCGACGGTGGAACCGCGTACCTCATCGGGCCAAGTGCCGCGAAGTGCGAGGGTCATTACTTCAACGCTGACGGCGGACTGGTAATCGCAGCAACCTCGACGACTAGCCCTTCCCAGGGCACCACGATGACCCTCAGGGCGGGGGGAGCCGGGCCATCGGCTGACCTCGCCTGCCCGTACATACCGGCGGTCCTCGCCGCCGACCGGACGATGCGCGGCAACTACTACACGGCCTCTTCGTGTTCTCATCCTTCCGCTGACGTGGTGCAACAGATCACCACTGAGGCCGCCAACCTCTACGCGGCGGCCATTTGGGTCCCGCCCACGGTCACGGACCCGCATTTGGCCACATCCGGCGACGGAACAGACCCGACCGTCGCCTTCTACTTCGCCTGGGCAGACGCGACCGCCGCAAACGGGGAAGCCATAGCCTGCACCTTGCCCGCAGCGCAGAAGGCCATCTGCGCCATCTCCTTAGAGTATTTCGCTTCGACGGTGGCGAACATAGGAAGTATCCGAGTGACCCCCGATACCCATGAACGAATGCAGGCCGAGCTTTCGGCGTTCCTCTCGGAGCGTTAG
>NZ_DAIUJO010000242.1:0-1953 GCF_036848755.1 Sinomonas sp.
ACGGCATGAAGCGTGAGGAGTGACGACGAGGTCAGCCCCCACGCGAGGCCGAACACGATGAGCCCCTGGAACTGCTGTATCCCGTAGTGTTCAGGGCCGCTGATGCCGAACGTGAACCGCCGGTTGGCCGACGTGTTGAGCACCGCCGTGATGAGCAGGGCTGCGAAGTTCGCCGCCTGAGCGCCGGCCATCGGCTGGATCATGAGGTACAGCACCGCGAACGCCAGAGTCGAGAACACGCCTACCGCGCCGAAGCGGAGCACCTGCCCGAAGAACGACGGCGTCGCGGCCGGCAGGAGGGGGCGTCGCCCGAGCTCGGCATAGATCGCGGCGAGGGGGACCTTGCCGCGCGTGAGCGAGGACGCGACCCGGACGATGCCGCGCATGTCGTCGAGGGCCGTCTGCTTGATGTTGACGCTGCTCGTGGGGTCGTCCGTCCAGTCGACGGGGATCTCGTGGATGCGGAGTCCAGCGCGCTCGGCAAGGACGAGCAGTTCGGTGTCGAAGAACCAGGAGTTGTCCTCGACGTGGGGGAGTAGCGCCCTGGCGACATCCGCGCGCACCGCCTTGAAGCCGCACTGCGCATCCGAGAACCGCACGCCGAGGGCGCCGTGGAGCATTGCGTTGTAGGTCCGCGAGATGAACTCCCTCTTCGGCCCCCGCACCACCCGCGAGCCGCGGCGGAGCCGGGTGCCGATCGAGATGTCCGAATGCCCCGAGAGAAGTGGGGCGATGAGCGGCGGGAGGGCCGCGAGATCGGTGGAAAGGTCGACGTCGAGGTACGCCACGACCTCCGCGGGAGACGCCTCCCAAGCGTCCCGCAGGGCGTATCCGCGACCTTTCACCGCCAGCCGGCGGTAGACGACGGCGTCATACCGCGCCGCGAGCTCCGCGGCGATCGCCGGGGTGCTGTCCGTGCTGGCGTTGTCCGCGATGGTCACGCGCCAGGGAACGTGGAAGGCCTCGCCGAGGTACTCCACGAGAGTGGTCACGCACGCCTCGAGGCTGAGCTCTTCGTTGAAGACTGGTACGACGATGTCGATTGCCAGGCCCCCAGTGACTCTGGTCATGGCGAACAACGTAGGGCCCCTGCAAGGAGGCGCACCATAGCTCTGCGCAAATTCGAGTACCACCTGCCGAAAGCCAAGTAGCACGTTCAACCACTCGCCCAGAACCGCCGAAATACGCGGGAAAGTCGAGTACTCGGCCCGCGTCGCCAAGTGGTGCGCAGCATTCTTTCCTGGAGGGAGACGGGTAGCCGTTACTCGGGACAGGCGCCCCTTGGGCGGCTGTACTGGTCATAGAGGGACCAGGGCCGTGCAACGGTGCCCGGCGAGGTCCAGACAGGGGGCGTGGCGAGGATGTCTGTCACCGTCGGATTCTGGCCGGAGATTCTCTCGGTCACGCGCACGAGGGGCGTCGGCGACCGAGCCGAGTGGCTCGTGATCGTCTCGATCCACCCCGACGGAACGCTTGGGGTGGGAGTCCGTATCGATGCCCAGCCTGGCGAGCTGCTGCCACCGGAAGCAGCACATTGGGCAGTCGGGCATGTGCGTAGCGACACCAAGTCGGAGAGCATTGTCGCAGTCGTCGACGCAGGAGTGCCGCCAGAAAGGGCGGCGGCCATCCGGGGCGAGATCTCCAGGGAAGCCGGGCAATTCGGACTGCGGCTCCAGCCGTCTCAGCTCGTCAGGATGTAGCTCGTCTCAGCTCGTCAGGATGTAGGCGAAGCTGGCAATATCCGGGCGGACGGTCGATACTAGTTGCGAGATTTGTCAATAAATTGTCAATACTAGTCATGTTCTCGCGCACCCTTCCGGGGCCACCATTGAGGAAGGGCGATTCGAGCAGCAGGACGCCCACTCCCTTGCGGCCACACGCCTGATAGGACCGGAAACGCGATGAGCAGCGGAGCTGATGAAAGTTTGCGGGCGTTCCTTCGGCATGAGCACG
>NZ_DAIUJO010000243.1:0-1765 GCF_036848755.1 Sinomonas sp.
CGCAGCATCGGCGGCCATGTTGGAGGGCGGCAAGAAGAGCTTCGAGGGCGTCACGCGGTGGCTGATCGCGTTCGTCGTGTACAGCCCTGTGGCCGCGAGCATCTATGCCCTGGCCTGGCGGCTCAAGAACGGCGACGACGGGATCGGCGGCGTGATCAACGGCTGGATCCTGATCGTCCTGGCGGTGCTGACGCTTCCGGCTCTGATGCGCCTGATCGCCCCGGTGTCCTCGGCCATGGGCCGGATGGCGGGCGGGGTGATGGCTATGGGCATCACGGCTGCCGCGGTGGGCGCAGGCGTCGCTGTCGGCGCGGCCGTGGTCACGGGCGGCGCCTCGGCTGGCGCTTCCGGCGCGGCGTCTACGGGCGGCGCGACGACGGGCGGCGCGAACGCTGCCGGGAACAGCGCCGGGGTCGCCCCGGGCAGCTCCACCACCGGCAGTTCCACGACGGGCGCGGACGGCGCCTCGGGCAGCAACGGCCAGAACGGGGCCTCCGGCAAGCACGCGGCCGATGGTGTGTCCAGGAGCTCATCCTCGGACGGCGGATCCGGTGGGGGTTCCTCGTCGAGCAGCGACGGCAGCGGGGCGGCGGCCGGCGGGGCGTCGGATTCCTCCTCGAGCGGAGGAAGCGGCAGCGGGGGCTCTGGCTTGGGCTGGGAGGCAGCCAAGGGCGCCCTGGACAGCACTGACGGCAGCAACGGCAGCATGGCAGAGGGGATGGTCGCGGAATGAGCGAGCGGAAGCGGATCAAGTTCGGGAATTGGCTCTCGTCGGCTCCGGCGACCGTTGGCGGCCTGTCCATCATCGGATGGATTTGCGTCGTGGTGTCGGTGATGCTCATGGTGTTCTGCTTCGTGCTGGGCAAGTTCGCCGCGGGGTTCCTCGCCCTCCTGCTGGGCCTGCTCTTCGTGGCGCTGTTCATGGCCCGTTTCGGTGAGCTGGACGCGGCCCGCACGATCGCGTCCCGGGCCCTTGAATGGATCGACCAGAAGCGCCGCGATGCCCGAGGCGAATCGCAGTACCGCACCGGGATCTTCTCCGGCCTCCCTGCCGGGCATCTCTCAGCCCTGCCCGGGCCACTGGCGGATCTCGGGGAGCTGGACGGGGTGGACGGCGAGGGAGAGCCGTTCACGCTGCTGCACCACAGGAGCGTGCGGCAGCTCTCGGCCACGTTCACCTGCGTCCCGGACGGGATCGACCTGCACCCCCAGGACATGGTGGACGGACAGGTCGCCACCTATGCGGCGTGGATCGCGTCGCTGTCCTCCGACACGGCGATCGCAGGGGCGACGGTCACCGCGGACTCGGCGTACTCCTCCAAGGAGCCGCTGGTGGCCAAGCTCCAGAGCGAGGTAGCCGAGTGGGCCCCCGCGGCGGCGAAGGAAGCCCATGCCCAGGCCACCGCCCTCCTGCCGGGCCACTTCACCGACACCTCCGTGCACGCCACGGTGGTGTGGGATGTGAAGTCACTCAGTGCGGACATGGTGCTTCAGGACGCGGCCGCGGAGATCGCGGCGAAGCTCCCGCACCACCGCGACTTCCTCAAGGGCTCTGGGGCGGGGCTTCCGGTCGTCGCGACGTCGGACGACCTCGCCAGGGCCGTCCAGGTCGCCTACAGCCCGCACCGGGGCATCGAGCAGGGCACGGACGAGCTGCTGGGGCACCGGAACCCGATGCGCCTGGCCGAGGCGGGCCCGGAGTACTTCGACGACTTCGCCCCGCGCGTGGCCTTCCACGACGGCGTGTGCTCGATGACGGCCATGA
>NZ_DAIUJO010000244.1:0-1681 GCF_036848755.1 Sinomonas sp.
GCAAGCCCACCCCGCCGCCCGGGGCGGGCAAGGTCCTGTTCAAGGTCGAAGGCCGGGTCGGGATCCCGGTGCAGATGGTCCAGACACCGATCCAGGCCAGCCTGCACGTGACCGATGGCCGATACCGCAACCAGAGCTGAGAAGGGGGAAGACGATGGGTGCACCGACCCGTGCCCGCTGGCAGCGCCGGCGGGACCTGCCCGGCATCGTGGCGTCCGCCGTGCTGGCCGGGATGCTCGTCTCCGTGGTGGCCGGCCTGTCCGTGGGGGCCTGGCTCGCCACGGGCAGGGCCCTGTCCCCGATCGAGGTCGGTCAGGGCCTCATGGACCACAGGCTGGAGTTCACCGGCCTGTACCCCGCGGCCATGGGCGGGGTCTTCGTCGCCCTGGCCCTGGCCGTGCCGGTGATCGGCATCTGGTGGCGCAGGACGATGGTCCGCCCCGCCTGGGTCGACGTCGCCGCCCAGCACATGGCCTCCCCGAAGGAGGCCGCCTCGCTGACCCGCAGGGCGGTGGCGAAGAAGGCCCGGGAACTCGGAGTGAAAGGGGCCGGCAGATGAGCCTGGCATCGTTTGCGAAGCAGAGGAAGGCCAAGGCCCCCGCTGCCGCGGCGCCGTTCATCGGCCTGCCGCTGGGCAGGTCTGTGCACGGCGGCAGGGAGCTGTGGGCGTCCCTGGAGGACGTCGGGGTCATCTTCGCCGGCCCCCGTACCGGGAAGAGCACCGCCTACGCCGTCCCGTTCATCCTTGCCGCACAGGGCCCCTGCCTGGTCACGACGAACAAGAACGACCTGCACCACCACACCCGCGGCATCCGCGAGCTCATAGGCCAGGTGTTCGCGTTCGACCCCGAGGAGATCGCAACGAAGGGCGATCAGGGCTGGTGGCTGAACCCGCTGCGGGGGACGACGACACCGAAGAAGGCCAAGGCCCTCGCGGACGTGTTCGAGGCCGCCGAGGGCGGCGGGGCCGCCCAGGCCGCGGCCTCCAAGGGCATCGACTTCTTCCCCGAGCGCGGCAAGACCCTCCTGCGCGCCCTGTTCCTGGCCGCCTCGGTGAGCGAAGGCTGGACCATGGACCCGCACTCCTACACCGGGCCGGCGTACTTCCTCCGCGATGTGCAGGCGTGGCTTGCCGCCCCCGAGGCCGAGAACCCGGTCCCGGTGCAGGTCCTCGACGCCACCTCCTACCGCGAGGTGCTGAACGAGCTCGTGGGCATCTACACCTCCGCCCCCCAGGAGCGCAGCGGCGTGTTCTCCACCGCCCAGCTGCTCCTCTCGCCCCTGACCGATCCGCAGATCATGGACTGGGTGAACCCCCGCCCCGGCGAGGAGCACGGCCCCAGCGGGGACGGCCGGGGCGGGCGGACGCTGTTCGACCCGGACAGGTTCATGCAGGGCTGCAACACTCTCTACAGCCTCTCCACCGACGGGTACGGGTCCGCGAAGGCGCTCGTGACCGCGCTGACCCAGTCGGTGCTCGACGCGGCCACGGAGAAGGCCAAGGGCGAGCCCGGCGGCCGTCTGGCCCTGCCGATGGTGTGCGTGCTGGACGAGGCCGCCAACGTGTGCCCCTGGCCCCAGCTGCCCAAGCTGTACAGCCACTTCGGCTCGCGGGGGATCTGCGTCTGGACGATCCTGCAGTCCTACGCCCAGGGCGTGGGCGTGTGGGGCCAGCACGGGA
>NZ_DAIUJO010000245.1:0-1670 GCF_036848755.1 Sinomonas sp.
AGCTCGAGGTGACCTGCACGCGGACGCGCTCCCCGGGCTGGAACGTGCACGCGGTGGCCCAGAGGTTCACGGCGAACTCCTCGACCTGTCCTGGCGTGAGCGGCCGCCGGGCAGCCCCGGGCCGGAAGACGCCGTCGCCCTCGCACGCATCGCGCCAGGACGCCCGCACGATCCCCTCGGCGAGGCCGATTGATCCCCCGTCGGGGGTCACGCGGCACAGCCGCACGACGAAGTCCGTGTCGGCGGCCGACGACGACGCGAACAGCGTCGCGGTCACTTCGCCGAACAGGGTGAGCGGCTCGGCGAGCGGTTCCGTCGTGAAGACGACGACGTCGTCGCGCGCCTCGACTGCCGACTGCTCGGCGGGGCCCGCGAAGTCGGCCCCGAGATGCATCGTGGCGCCGCCGGTCGTGGGCACGGGATCGAGCGGGTCGTAGTCGTACTCGACCGCGCCCTCCTCCCGCGCCCTGCGGTCCAGCGACCCTTCCGGACCGAGGAAGAGTTCGACCCTCCCGTCGGGTTCCGGCAGCTCGTCGAAGGCCCGCCAGCGGTTCTCGCCCATGAAGTACACGAGGGCTCCGGGCAGTTCCGGCTCCCCCTCCCGCCAGGGGCGGCCGCCGAGGACGTCGCCGAACCAGCGCGCGTGGATGGAGGACAGGTCGCCGTAGGGTCCGACGGCCGCCGCGGACCCTCCCGGGAACGCCAGGTCCGGGAACGTGCCGGTGTAGTTGGTGTGGCTCCACGGCCCGAGGATGAGGCTCGGCCGCGGGACGGAGCGATCCCTCCGAGAGCCCTCGAGCTGGAGCCTGTACTGGGCGAGCGTGTTCGGCAGGAAGATGTCGAACCAGCCGCCGATGTTGAGCGTCTCGAGGGCGACGGGCTCCGAAGCCGGCCAGTTCCACGCCTCCGAGATCTCGCCGCCGGGATCCTCGCCCGTGGACGGGATGATGTACGACTGCATGAACGTGCTCGCTCGGGACTTGAGGTCGTTGAGCGGGAGCGTGGCGTACGCGGAGCCGTCCGCGAAGGAGGCGTCCAGGTCGCGCCAGGCCTCGAGCTCCCGTTCGAGCCGAGCCGGGTCTCCCGCGAACTCGCGCCGGACTGTCTCGAGCGAGATCGAGCCGTGGCCCCAGCTCAGCCGGGAGCCGAGTTCGAAGGCCCCGCCGCGGAACAGGGCGCCGTTGTCGGCGCTCCCAGCCGCGCACACGCCGGGGGCCAGGGCGGCGAGGCCCTGGGGACGTCGACGGGCCGCGCGCCACTGGGACTCCCCGAAGTACGATCGTCCCCACATCCCCACCTGGCCCGAGGAGTACGGCAGGCTCGCTGCCCACTCGACGGCCTCGGCGCCGTCGTCCGCTTCCTGCTCGCTCGGGGCGAACTCGCCCTCCGAGCCGAAGCGGCCGCGCACGTCCTGGAGGATGACGACGAAACCCGCGGCGGCCACCGTGGCGGGGTTGAAGTAGGCCGAGTTCACGGAGAGATCGCGACCGTACGGGGTGCGGGTCATGAGCACCGGGAAGCGCTCGCCGTCGGAGGCGGGGCGGTAGACGGTGGACCGCAGGATTGTCCCGTCCCGGAGCGGGGTCTCGACGTCGTTCTCGATCAGGACGTTGTACATCAGGCGGCCTTCTTGCCGAGGTCGTCGGTGTCCACGCGGTAGGTCTCGCGGA
>NZ_DAIUJO010000246.1:0-1531 GCF_036848755.1 Sinomonas sp.
GGGTCGTGCTCGGCCCAGGCGTTGGAGACCTCGTAGGCGTTCAGGATCTCCGGCACCTTGGCCTCGTCCCACCACTCGGGCCTGTGCACGGGGGCCAGCGTGGCGGCTGCGACCTCGCGCTCGTTGTTGAATGCGGCCTGCACGAGGGCGGCCGTGCGCTCGTCCCGGCGGGCCTTGTCCTCGAGGTGGTTCTTCCAGGCGCGGGCCAGCTCGCGGCCGACCTGCGCGCTGAGCGCCATGGCGTGCTGGACGGCCTGCTCCAGCGGCTCGTCGATGTCTTCGCTCATAGTCCCTTTCCTTCCTCGGGGCCGCGGCGCTGCTGCCGCGCCGTCTCCTGCTGGACGTGCGTGGAGGGGCCGGGGACGTTCCCGCGTCCCTCCAGCGGTGAGCCGCTGAGCTGACGCTCGGCGAACATCCGGGCCTGGATGGCCTTCTCCGGCACACCCTCGGCCCGCAGGCGCTCCTCGATCTGCTGCAGCCGAGCCTCGCGCACCGCAGCCGCGGAGAGCCTCACCGGCTTCTCCGCCACGGCCACGGCACCCGCGCCGGGTGCTTCCGGCTGCGGCGGGTTCATCACGCGGTACGCGTCATGGACCTTGTCCAGGTGGCCTCGCAGCTCCGCGTTCAGGGACTCCGCACGCACCGCCCACCCGTGGGCCTCGAACGCCCTGCCCAGGTGCTCCCCGAGGTTCGCCCAGGCCCTCACGACGGCGACGGCACCGGCACGCCTGCTCTTGGAGATCGCCACGTGCGTGCACAGGTCCGCGTACGCCTCGGAGGGCTGGGCGACGGCGCGGGACGGGCCCTCCGCCAGCTCCGCGTGCCGGGAGAAGATCCTGGCTGCCTCGCGCAGCTCCCTGGCCGCTGCGTCGCCGTCCCTGCCCGCTGCGGCTGCCCAGGAGGACAGGAGCCCGGCGCCCTCGCGGGCGATCCGCGCATAGGCGGCCGGCTCGTCCACGGACACCGTGGCGACCGTGCGGAGGTATTCGCTCATCTCCTCGAAGTAGGCCGCCAGCTCGACCCCGGAAACCTCGCCCTGCTCGGGCACCACGGTCGCCTTGCCACGTCGTGCGGCGTCCCATTCGGCCAGGGCCGCGACCCGGTCGTCGCCCGGCCACCCGGCGCGCATGGACGGCAGCGACAGGTCCCTGCCCAGGGTGTTCCCGCCGTACCAGATCGGGGCCTCGCCGTGGAGCGGGCGCAGCGCCACCGAATAGCCCACCACTTCGTCCTGGGCGCCCTTGGCGAACCGGGGACGGACGATGAGCCCGGCGCCACGGGCGCGGCGGACGAACTCCGCCTCCGAGCGTGCGCCGGCCGTCGCCGCCCGCACGCTCATGGCCAGCTCGTGGCGCGGCTGGACCTCGGGGACCTGGGCGGCGATCAATTGCTCGCGGGACACCCGGTCCAGGAACTTCCACGGCGTCACAGTGGCGTCCTGCCGGCACTGCTTCGTGTGCATCGCGTACGCGCGACGGCGGGCGAGGGATTCCAGCTCGCCGCGCGCGTAGCCCTGCGTCTTCACGCCCTG
>NZ_DAIUJO010000247.1:0-1518 GCF_036848755.1 Sinomonas sp.
CCGCTGACCATGCCGTCCGCTCCAGCGTCGAGTCGATCCGGCGCCGTCCCCGCGCCCAAGTCCTCATCGTCGGCGGCGGAATCAACGGCGTGGGGACGTTCCGGGACCTCGCGCTGCAGGGCGTCGACGTCGTCCTCGTCGAGCGTGGCGACTTCTGCCAGGGAGCCTCCGGGGCGTCCTCCCACATGATCCACGGCGGGATCCGATACCTGGAGAACGGCGAGTTCCGGCTCGTTCGCGAGTCCGTCGTCGAGCGCAACCGCCTGCTTCGGATCGCACCGCACTACGTGAAGCCGCTGCAGACCACCATCCCGGTCTTCAGCATGTTCTCGGGCGTCCTGAACGCTCCTCGCAGGTTCCTCACGCACCGCTCGGGGAAGCCGCGGGCGAGAGGCGCGCTGCTGGTCAAGGTGGGCCTGTCCCTCTACGACGCGTTCTCGCGCGAAGGCGGCACCGTCCCGCGGCACCGCTTCCTCTCGCGGAGGAAGGCCCTCGCCGAGCTGCCTCGTCTCCGGCCGGACGTGAAGTACACCGCCACCTACTTCGACGCATCGGTGCACAACCCTGAGCGGCTCACCCTCGATGTCCTCCAGGACGGGCTGGAGGCGGGGCGAGACAGCGCACGGGCGGCAAACTACGTCGCAGCCGTCGGGGCGGGCGACGGCGGGGCGGTGCGCCTGCGGGACGAGCTCACCGGCGAGGAATTCACCCTGCACGCGGACGTCGTCGTGAACGCCACGGGGGCGTGGACGGATCGGACGAACGAGGCACTCGGCGCCCCGACACACTTCATGGGCGGGACCAAGGGATCGCACATCGTCCTCGACTCCCCGGAGCTGCTCGACGCGACCCGCGGACGGGAGATCTTCTTCGAGCACAGCGACGGCAGGATCGTGCTGATCTACCCGATCGGGGACCGCGTCCTGGTGGGCACGACCGACATCTTCGCCGGCAACGACCTGACGCCCACCTGCACCCAGGACGAGATCCATTACTTCTTCGACCTCGTCCGCCATGTCTTCCCGACGGTGCGCATCGCCCCCGAGCAGATCGTCTACACCTTCTCCGGCGTCCGGCCGCTCCCGCGCCACGACGGCACGGTCCCCGGTTTCGTCTCCCGCGACTACCGCATCGAACGGCACGTGAGCGCCGACGGTCCCGTGCGACTGAGCCTCGTGGGCGGCAAGTGGACGACCTTCCGCGCACTCTCGGAGCACCTGGCGGAGGACGTCCTCCACGAACTGGGCATGCGCCGCCGGACGGGCACCGCTGAGCTCCCCATCGGCGGCGGCACCGGCTATCCTGCCGACCCCGCGGCCCGCCGGCAGTGGATCGCCTCCCGTCTCGGCCCGGCCGTCGACCCAGACCGGGCGGAGGTGCTGCTCGAGCGCTACGGGACGCGGGCCTCCGAGGTGGCCGCCTACCTCCGCGCCGGGGAGGACCGCCTGCTGGGCAGCACCCGCGAGCTCAGCACCCGGGAACTGGCCTACATGGCCGAGCACGAGCACGTCGGCCACG
>NZ_DAIUJO010000248.1:0-1510 GCF_036848755.1 Sinomonas sp.
ATGTCCCGGTCGTGACGGATCGGACTCCTCGGCAGCGCGGAGCAGCTGGGATCGCGCCGCAGGAGGCCGCCCCGATCGCGGCGCAGTCCGCGCATGGGCTCGACCCGCTCGAGCCGCAGAAGTCCCGCGTCGATCGGGAGCGCGTCCTGCTCCTCGGGATCGGCGCCATCGGCATCGTGGCCCTCATCGCGGCCGTCCTGATTGTGTTCTTCGGCAAGTAGCCGAGGGCATCGAGTACTTTACAGAAGGAGCTTCATTGAGTGCAGCCGAAACGGTTGTCGAGTCCGCGAAGGTGGCCGCAAAGGCGGCCGCGGACAAGCTGGCCGAGAACATCGTGGCCGTAGACGTGAGCGAACGGCTCGCCATCACGGACCTCTTCATCATCGCCTCCGCCGCGACCGAGCGTCAGGTCAACTCGATCGTGGACAACATCGAGGACGAGCTCATCAAGCTCGACCGCCGTCCCGTGCGGCGCGAGGGACGCACAGAGGGTCGGTGGGTGCTTCTCGACTACGGCGACATGGTCATCCATGTCATGCACGACGACGATCGCGCCTTCTACGCGCTCGAGCGACTGTGGAAGGACTGCCCCTCAGTGGACCTGGGGCTCGAGGAGCCGGGCGATTCCGCAGCCTCGGCAGCCGGCTGAGTTCGGCTGTGGGGGATCGGCGGAGGATCGTCTTCTGGCGGCACGGTCGCACGGACTGGAACGCGGCCGGTCGCTTCCAGGGCCAGACTGACGTCCCGCTCAACGACGACGGCGTGCGTCAAGCGACGCACGCCGCGCGCGTGCTCGCGGCCATGGGACCCAGCGCTATCGTCACCTCCGACCTCGAGCGGACACGGACGACGGCGGAGGCCCTCGCCACTGAGACAGGGCTGCCGGTCGCCGTCGATTCCGGGCTGCGCGAGACGAACGCCGGCCGGTGGCAGGGCAAGACGTTCGCGGAGATCCGGCTGACCGAGGCCGCCGAGCTCGGGCGCTGGGAGGACGGCGACGTCACTGTCGCCGCGGGCGGTGCCGAGACCCGCCTCGATGTGGCAGCGCGGACCCGGGCCGCGGTGGAGCGTTCGCTCGAAGCAGTGGGGGAGTCTGGCACGCTCGTGATCGTGAGCCACGGCGGTGCAATCCGCGTCGCCTTGGCGGAGTTGATGGGTCTCCCACACGAGCTGTGGGGTGCCCTTTCGGGCCTCTCGAACTGCAACTGGTCAGTGCTCGAGGAGCGTTCCCCGGCCGCCGACGGATCTCCGCGGTGGCGGCTCGGTGAGCACAATGCGGGCAGCCTGTTGGTGCCCGTTCCCATCGTCGAGGGCTGACCGGAGGCGCCCCATCAGATTTGTGCGGCGCGGTCCCCACGGCTAAGATGGACGAGTTGCTCCGGACGGAATGAGGGGATCTTCAGGTCCTCCGAAAGGTCTTGTCCGGTGCGGTTCCTGGGGCTGTGGCGCAGCTGGTAGCGCACCTGCATGGCATGCAGGGGGTCAGGGGTTCGAGTCCCCTCAGCTCCAC